>JAIRTH010000006.1 GCA_031255005.1 Puniceicoccales bacterium
TTTTATAGTAAATAATCAATGTTGCTAAGGTCTTGGCTGAAATTTTTGCCAACAAGTCTACAAAATTTTTGCATATATTAAAACAATAACTAAAAAACTTTCGTCCGGCAACGGATGAATAGAAAAATATTTTTTTGAAGTAAATAACAACTGGTGAAATGGTTGATGCCAATGCTTTTAATAACAATGGACTACAATTTCTGGCCATATGAAATGACTTTGACAATATTTTTTCTAGTTGAACAACGAAAAAATAAATGGCCGTGGCCGTTACTTCCACCAGCAATCTGGAGATGTTTGACAGAAAAATCGACGCCAAACGTATGTACTTTCGGAATAATTCATATAATTGTTTGATAAGAAAAGTTGCAAATGGCTTGGCATTTTTTGAAATCTTAATGGTAATATTTAGGATGAATTTGAATATGGATTTTAAAAAAGAAAGTAGATTCATTAGGAGTTGTTTGCCAAGATGGCCAATGTATTTTACCACTTTGCCAACCAGCGGTATGGTAAGTTTAATTGCTGCCAATGAAGCAATTAGCAAGCGTTTTAATAGGATGCCAGTGACTTCTTCCAATTTGTTAACAATCAGATAAATAATCTGTATAATTTTCGAGATAATCATTTTAACTGCCTCGTTTCGTTAAAACCCATATTTATTAATTAATTATTTTCCTATTTTTAATGGAGAAAGTGCCCATATGTCGTTGGCATATTCCATTATCGTTCTATCGCTAGAAAATTTTCCAACTCTGGCGGTGTTATAGATGGCCATTTTTGCCCAGGCTTGTCTATTGCTATAGGTTTTATTTATAAGCTTTTGGGTTTTGCAGTAATCTTCATAATCCGCCAAAACAAAAAATGGATCACCATTGTTTAATAAATTTTCGGCCACTTCTTTGATAGGATTCGATCCATGATTGATTTGAAAAAAATCAGATCTCATCCAGTCGAGAATGGCTCTTAGTTCGCCATTGGAATGATAGTAATCCCATGGATTATAACCTTGCTGCCGAAGGTTAGCAATCTCGGCTTCGGTTTTTCCAAAAATAAAAATATTTTCATCTCCCACCTCTTCTTTTATTTCCACATTCGCTCCGTCGAGGGTTCCTATGGTACAGGCACCATTCAAAGCCAATTTCATATTGCCGGTACCAGAGGCCTCTTTGCCCGCCGTGGAGATCTGTTCAGAGACATCTGCTGCTGGTATTATTTTTTCCGCCAGGCTGACGCAGTAGTTAGGGATGAAGACCACCTTGATTTTATTATCTATAGTAACGCAATTGTTTATCAATTTTCCAGCGACATTTATCGCATGGATTATTGTCTTAGCCATTCTATAGCCAGGTGCAGCTTTGGCAGAAAAAATAAATACTGTCGGATGGATATCCGTCTGACTGTGCAGCAACCTATAATAAAGGGTTATGATATGCAACAGATTAAGATGTTGACGCTTATATTCATGTAATCTTTTTATTTGCACATCAAATACAGCATAGGGACTAACCGTTATGCCACACAGCTCTTCGATTATTTTTGCCAATTTAACCTTGTTATTGTGCTTTATTTCTAGAAATTCGTTTTGAAATTCTGTATCCCCGGCAAATTGCTCCAATAGTCGCAGTTTATCCAAGTTTGTGGTCCAATTTTTTCCAATTTTTGAATCTATTAATGCCGAAAGTTCCTGATTGCATAGCTTCAACCAGCGCCTCGGAGTTATTCCATTGGTCTTGTTATTGAATTTATCCGGATACATTTGATAAAAATCCTTGAATAGCTGGGTCTTAAGTAGATCGCTATGCATAGCTGCCACACCGGTTACCGAATGACAAGCCACCACTGACAAATAGGCCATGCGTATAACCTGGTTATCACCGGAAGATATTATGGATAGATCGCGTTTCTTTTGATCATCATTGGGCCAGGTTTTCTGGACATCGGTTTCGAGGAATCTTTTGTTTATTTCACAGACTATTTGATAGTGTCTTGGTAGTACATTTTTAAATAACCCAACACTCCAGGTTTCCAACGCTTCGGGCAACAATGTGTGATTGGTGTAGCCAAAAACAGATTGGCACATTTGCCAGGCCATATCCCAATCAACGCCTTCTCTATCGACCAATAGGCGCATAAGCTCTAGCACGGCCACAGCAGGATGGGTATCATTCAGCTGAATTGCCGTTGTTTTTGCAAAATTCTGCCAACCGCTATGAGCATTTTTATACCGACGCAAAATATCTTTTATGGAACAGGACACAAAAAAATATTGTTGTACAAGTCGTAGTTCCTTGCCCTGCTCGGTGGAATCATTGGGGTATAATACCTTTGAGATCGTTTCACCGACGGCTTTACCATGAACGGCATCGATGTAATCTCCACGGTTGAATTCGTCTAAATTAAAATCCTCGGTAGCCTTTGATTCCCATAGTCTTAGAAAATTTACGGTTTCTGCTCCATAGCCAACCACCGGTATGTCCCAGGGAATTCCAACCACATCTCTGGTATCTATCCATCTAGGCTCCCAATCGCCTTTTTCGTTAAAATGGCTTTCTACTCGACCGTATAGCTTCACCCTTTGGGCATTTTCTGGCCGAGCTATTTGCCATGGATTGTCACCGGAAGCCATCCAACTGTCTGGACGTTCTACCTGCTGTCCATTTATTATTTCCTGCTTAAATAGTCCAAACTCATAGTGGATGCCGTAGCCAATTGCCGGATAATTCAGTGTTGCTAAGGAATCCAGAAAACAAGCTGCCAGTCGGCCAAGGCCTCCATTACCCAATCCGGGATCCGGACCTTCTTTGGAAATTTCCTCTATGTCTTGGCCAAACTCTTTGAGCGCAGTGGATAGATTTTCAAATGCTCCAGAATTATGTAAATTATTGATAAATAGCTGGCCTGTCAGATATTCCAGAGATAAATAATATAGCCTTTTCGTATTAGCTTTGTGATGTACGATTTGGGTTTTTATGAATCTATCTAGAATTTTATCTCGTAGAGCATAGCAGGATGCCACCCACCAATCATGCTTTGTGGCTGATGATGGTTCCCTTGCCAAAGTACAATTCAGGTGCCGCTTTATCAAAATTTTAAACTCATCAACACTGCTATCTATAAAAAATACTTCTTTAATATCTTTGGTGCTATTGCTTTCACCAACGTCAGATTTTTTTAATTCTTTAGTCATTCCCAATCCAATAAATACCAAATCAAGTATATTTATTTTTACAAATTTGCCAATGTAAAATAATTGTAATGACGATTGCTTTTTATTAGCTTCTGATTGACAATAACATATCTACCGTTTATTCAGAACTTTTTTTATTTCATCTATCATAGCTGACGGTGTCATTGCATATTTTGTGGCCAAAAATTCTGTGGATGTGGCATGTTCTAGAAACTCATTGGGCCAGCCAAAGATTTTTATGGGTGTGGATATTCCATTAATGCAGAGCAATTCTGCCAAGGATGACCCGAAACCGTTTTTCATTGTATGGTCTTCTAAACTGACCATAAGAGAGTGGTTACTAGCCATTTCGAGTATTAATTTTTCATCAATGGGGTTTATGAATCTTGCATTTAAGATGGTACAGGAGATATGCGATGAAGATAGGTTTTCGTGCAATGTCCATGCGGTGTTGTACATGCTTCCTAAGGATACTATGCACACATCGCTTCCTTTGGTAACTATCTCTGCTGTACCAACATCCATAATGTCTGGAGTCCAATTTATGGAACATGCGTCTAGTTCGGCTTTGGGATAGCGAATGAAACAAGGTTTATTCCATCTAATGGCAGAGAATAGCATTTGCACGAGTTCATTACCATCCTTTGGTTGTAAAATTATTATATTTGGTATGAATTTTAGATAGGCGATATCGAAGAGGCCATGATGAGTTGGGCCATCGCCAGGATTAGGCCCGGCTCTATCCACACAACATATGAGCGGAAGGTTTTGCAAAGCAACGTCGTGAATTATATTGTCCAATGACCTTTGAAGAAAAGTCGAATATATGGCACACAGAGGCAGTAATCCATTTCTTGATAGTCCAGCAGCAAAGGTAATTGCATGTTCTTCGGCTATGCCCACATCAAAAAATCTATCCGGGAATCTATCTTTGAATCTATCCAATGCTGTGCCAGTGGCCATGGCAGCAGTGATTGCAACTATATTTTCATTGGCCTCGGCCAATTTGATAGCTGCCAATCCAAAAATTTCCTGGTAGGAAGTTTTGCCATGGGATTTTACCGGAGTGTCCGGCGATAGTCCGTGAAAACTAGTAGGATTATCAATGGCTTGCTGTAATCCCCGACCTTTTTGGGTTTTTACATGAAGCAAGATCGGAGTCGTGGATTTTTTGCAAAATTTTAAATTTTCAATGATATCTGGTATGCTATGACCGTCTATGGGACCAAGATATTTTAGCCCATAATGTTCAAATAAAGTTGATGGAATAACTAGTCCTTTGATAACTCTTTTAATTTTTGCAAACCAATCCACTGTCGAATTTCCGCCTGGAAAGGCCCGAAGGAAAGATTTTACTAAATTTTTAAGCTTCAAATACCATACACTACGCGCCATACTATTGAGATAATTAGCAATGGCACCAACATTTTCTGTTATGGCATAGCCGTTGTCATTGAGCACCACAATGAGTGTGCCAGCTGCCAAAGAAACATTATTAAGCCCTTCAAGAGTTATGCCATTGGTCAAAGATGCATCTCCCAGGACCGCTATCACATAGCCCTGGTCTTGGTGAATTTTTTTTGCCACCGCCAGTCCAATGGCCGAGGAAAGGGCCGTACCCGAATGTCCACAGGTAAATACATCGTGAGCACTTTCCTGGCGAGAACAAAATCCTGAATAACCATGGCTTTGCCTTATTTTTAGAAATTTGTCGTTATTTCTACCAGTTAAAAGTTTATGGGCATAGCATTGATGAGACACATCAAACACTATTTGGTCCTTTGGTGAATCGAATACTCTATGGATGGCTATGGTCAATTCGACGATACCAAGATTTGATGCCAAATGTCCTCCATTTTTTTTTGTAGTTTCCAATATTTTTTCTCTTATTTCGAAGGAAAGCTGGCCTAATTGCTTAATATTTAGTGACCTCAATCTCGATGGCGAATCTATGCTATTCAGTAAACTGTCCATGATATGGCATGGACAAGTTTGGTGTTATAAATGATTTTTCAAGCCACATAATATTAAATAGTTTCGGCAATTTTGACTAGCTCAATGAAAGTCTCGGATTTTAGCGAAGCTCCACCGATTAGTCCGCCATTTATATCATCTTCCAATAGAAGCTCTTTAGCGTTTTCAGGTTTCATTGAACCACCATATAAAATCTTTATTGTTCTTCCGTTGTCACCAAATTTTTCTATCAAAAGCTTCCGGATCAGACCATGGACTTCCTGGGCCATCTTGGGTGTGGCAGTCTTGCCAGTACCAATGGCCCAAACTGGTTCATAGGCCAGGACCACCTGTGGATTTTCGATACCCTGTAAACACTCTTTCACCTGGGAAGAAACTAGCTCAATTGTCTCGTTCTTTTCTCGTTCTTTCTCGGTTTCTCCAATGCAGATTATGGGGATTAGACCATGGTTCAATGCCGCAACTATTTTTGCATTGATAAACTGGTTCGATTCATTGAACAACTCACGGCGTTCGCTGTGACCAAGGATCACATGGCTAGCCCCAATGTCATGGATCATTGACGGAGATATTTCTCCGGTAAACGCCCCAGAATCCTGGGGATATAGATTTTGAGCGCCCAGATGAATTTTTTCTGTTTTTTTTGCTAAAATCGAAGCAGCGGTACCCAACGAAGTAAATGGTGGACATATCACCACCTCTGTATGGATCACAGTTGGCATCGATTTTAAAATTTCATTACATAATAAATCCGTTTCTGTCACGGATTTATTCATCTTCCAATTCCCTGCTATTAAATATTTTCCCATGATGCCATTATACAAATTTTTTTAGTCTTGCCCATATTTCTTCTGGCGATTGGTTAATAACTCTTATTTCGTCCAGCACAGTCATGAAGTTTGTATCCCCAGTCCATCTAGGAACTATATGGCAATGAAGATGTTGCGGAATACCTGCTCCGGCTGCAGCTCCAAGATTAAATCCTATGTTAAATCCATCCGGAGCCAGTGCCTTTTGTAAGATTATCTGTCCCAAGGTTATCATTTCAATAATATCGGCACGTTCTTTTGGTGAAAGTAAATCCAATTTATTGACCACTCTAAATGGCACCACAAGGAGATGACCAGCATTATAGGGAAACTTGTTGAGCATCAAATAACAGGATTCACTTTTTTTCAGTAACAACGCGCTTCTTTCGTCCTCCATCATTGGTATTTTAACAAAGGGATTGGAATCAGGTTCCTTTTTGGATTCCACATATTCTGCGCGATCAAAAGCATTTAAATTTTGCATGGGATAATGCCTATTAAAGTATTCATCTAAGGCAATTTTGAAAATATAAATTACAAAAAGAAACATAAAATTGTCTTTTTAACACAAATGCATACACTCATCATCCGATGATTTCAAGAGTTATAATTATATTGTTGTCTGCGTTGATGTGTTCCTGCAGTTGTCGTCATAATTTGGTTTGTGATGACGCGAAAATCAGGTATGTGTTAATAAAAGAAAAGCATAAAAATGATTTTCTTCGAATTATTGATATTTTCAAAAAATCGAAGCCCAAGGAACACTTGTGCGTGTTGCCCACCGGTGGCGAAAAAGGTGGATTGTATTTTGTAATCGGTTTGAATACCAGTGTCAAAACCCTACCTTCGGGTTCATCGATAGAAATAAGATGTTTATTTGCATCGGATGATAAACAGGAGATAGTGTATAGCTCCCCAATAGATTGCAAGTTCGATGAGCGATTAAATGAGATATATTTCAAAATTTCAGATGATGGCAATCTCCGTAAGAATTTAACTGCATGGAAAATTGTGATATACTCCAAACAAAAAGAAGAACTTGTGACCAAGAAAAGCTATCTTTGGATCGATAAGTCAAATTAGTATTTCATATACCAAACAGAGATAAAAGCATGGCATAAATAGCATCAGCAATTATGATGAACGTTATGCTGGCCACCACCGAAGCAGTGGTAGCTGAACCCACCGAAGCAGCATCTCTTCCACATCTAAGACCATAAAAACATCCGGTGGCTGAAATAATGGTACCAAAGGTGGTACATTTTACTATGCCAATGAGCACGTCTCGCATAGATACAGCATGTTGGGTTTGGGAAATATATTTTGCTATGGTCACATCCATGGATGGCAGGGCAGCGCTAAGACCGCCGATTATGCCAAAAAAATCAGCAAATACGCATAAAAATGGCATCATCAATGTCATGGCTATAATCCTTGGAGCTATCAAAAAATCCATGACCGAAATGCCAAAGGTTTTCAGCGCATCGATTTCCTCATTGGCATTCATACTTCCAATGGTTGCAGCAAATGCTGCGCCGGTTCGACCAGACATTATAATGCCAACCATAAGGCACCCCATCTCTCTTGTCATGGCTAGGCCCACCAGATCGGCCACATATATGCTAGCTCCAAAGGTTTTTAACTGAATGATACTGACAAAGGATATGATCAATCCCACCAGAAAACTTATCAATGTCACAATGGGCAATGCTTTGGCTCCGGTCTGTTGAAGTAATTGTAAAAAATCATTTTTTCGAAATTTTAACCTACAGCAAACAAATTTTATCAGCGATATACTGATCTCTCCAATGAAAGACAATAGATCTATTGTAAGATCTATTATCTTGGTTTTATAATCCATTAAAGCAAAAAATACGCTATGCTTTTCATGGTTCATTGTCAAAACATTTGCTTTTTTTTGAGAATCTATGATCATCCCTAATATAGAGTACAGATATGTTATTATATTTTATCTTACAAGACAGATCGCATTCATTCCTGGAAATTTTCTTAAAAAATTCAGTGAACAACTCAGATTATTTATAAAACAGATTTGATGAACCAAAGTAACATGGGCTTCCAATGGCGAGACCATATTAATTATTTTTTAATCTTTTATGTAGTCCGTTGGTATTTTTTCTATATATTCGCGTAGATCCTTGCCGCATTTAAATTTGACAGTTACGCGTTCTGGTATTACCACGTCCTTTTCAGGCTTATTTGGATTTCTACCAATCCGGCTTTTCCGGATGGATAACTGAAATACCCCAAAATCACGGATCTCCACATTGCGCTTATTTTTCAATGCGTTGGACAAATGTTCAAAAATCGAGTGAACGATTTTTTTAGCCTGTCTCTGTGGTAAATTGAATTCTGCATGTAAACCATCAGATAATTCTTTTTTTGTAAAATTTCTACCCATTCCAAACCCCAGTCAGATAAGTCTTTTGCAATTATCGTAATAATAAAGACTAATGCAAGCAATAATAACAAATTATTAACAAAAATTACACTATCACGTACTTCTTTCTCGGTTATTACTACCAGTATTGCTGAATATTTTTTTCATAATCAAGTTTTCTGGACTACTGTCTGGATGGCCAGATTTGGCACTTAGTATGTTTTTTATTCTAACGCTGTTATTTTTAGCACATTCAATCATTTTGGGACTGTGAAACTGTGATATATATGGTATCGCTTTCTGGAAATTCGTTTGGATGAATTCCGGAATGGCTTCTTCGTTGAGCAGTATGTTAGCCATGCCAAGGTATTTTACTTTTACGAGCCTTCGGCCCAATAGAAATGTAATCGGATTAGCTTTGTATATTATTAGGCTTGGCAGGCCAGCCAGGGCACATTTCAGCGACATGGTGCCAGAGCTCATCAATGCTGAGCTGGCCAACACATTGGTACCCACCGGTATAAAATCTATCCTAGATTCCAGGCGGTGATTGACTGTGCATTCATATAAAATTTGCCGAAGAGTTTCATTGGGGTAGAGAACGATGGCTTTTTTATTTTGTGCTGTGGCCGACCGGAACAGTTGTAACATCACCGGGAAAATGCGTTTTATGGCAGTGGCTCTGCTGCCAGGCAATAGCAACATGGGTGCCGATGGGCTGAATTCAATTCCTAGATTGTATTCATCTTCTAGAAATGGATGTCCGACAAAATTCACATCCAAATCTGTGTCATTGTAACAATTGGCTTCAAAAGGAAAAATTACGCCCAATGAATCAATCAATTTAGCTATGATGAATCTACGGCGAGCCTTCCATGCCCATATTTGAGGGCTGATATAATAATAGATAAATGTGCTACCACCGGCTTTATTGCTAAGTTTTTTCCGATATAATTCCTTGGCTAATCTTAGGTTAAAGCCCGGATAGTCCACCAGGCATAGTACCTTTGGCCGGTATTCCTTGATCCAGGCAACGGTAAGATGTAATAATTTTTTAAAAACCAGTATGTGTTTAGCCACTTCCAGCAGACCTACCACGGAAAATTTTGTCAAATCGAACAATAGCTTTGCACCGGCTTCCTTTAATTTGACACCACCGATGGCATAGATATGGCTGGCATCATTTTTTTTAAGCATTTTGGCCACGATACGGGAAGCCTGTTCATCTCCGGAATGCTCACCGGCAATAACCAATAGGTCCACAGGTGTTTCTGGTTTTTCTAGGAAAAATTTCATCACAGGTTGAATCTGAAAATCGCCACATCACCATCGCGAAATTCATAATCTTTGCCTTCGAGCCTGTATTTACCAGATTCTTTTACGGAAGCATAGCTGCCAGCGGCGACTAAATCGTCATAGCTCACCACTTCAGCTTTTATGAAACCCTTTTCAAAATCACCATGGATAATACCTGCACATTGAGGAGCTTTCATACCTTTCTTAAATGTCCAAGCATGGACTTCGGTTTCGCCAGCAGTGAAGTATGAAGCAAGACCAAGTAAATCATAGGTTGATTTTATTAAATTATCTATGCCTGTGTCCTTTAGAGCCATGTCTTTTAGATAGATTGCCGCATCTTCCGGCGAGAAATCCACTAAATCTGCTTCTAATTGGGCACAGATCATACAGCTTTTGGCATTGATTTGCTTGGAAACGTAGTCTTCCACAGCAGCGATGTGGGATTTACAACCGGAATCCCTGAGGCCATTTTCCGAAACATTTTTCGCATAGATCACCGGTTTGTTAGTCAACAGATTAAAGGATTTTAGTAATGACTGGTCTTCTTTTTTTATCTGGATACCATTGGCCATATTTCCAGCATTAAGATGACACTGCAGTGCATTTAGCAATTCAATGGCGTTTTGGGCATCTTTATCGCCACTTTTGGATTTTTTAGTATTTTTTTGAATTTGATTATCTATGGATTGAAGGTCGGCCAGAATTAATTCAGTATTTATCACTTCCATGTCTCGAACGGGATCAATGCTGCCCATATTATGGATGATATTGCTATCTTCGAAGCACCTTACCATGTGTACAATGGCATCGACTTCGCGAATATTTGCGAGAAATTTATTACCCAGGCCTTCGCCATTGCTAGCACCGGCCACCAAGCCGGCGATGTCTACGAATTCCACAGCAGCTGGTATAATTTTATTAGTTTTGACTATTTTGGCCAATCTGGCCAGTCTATCGTCTGGCAGTTCTACGACACCCATATTTGGTTCTATGGTACAGAATGGATAATTTTCTGCCGAGGCTTTCCTGGAGCGAGTTAGGGCATTGAACAGCGTACTTTTCCCCACATTTGGCAAGCCAACTATACCAGCTCTTAGCATCGCCAAACATCTAATTGGGCTTAATGAAAATGCAATCCAAAAGAGGCTAATAGGATTTTTTATTTTTTTGTTTTTTATATTTCTTAGCGTTTGTTTTTATTTATCATCTAGAGCTCTCGTCTTAATATTGAAATTTGGGTTATAAAATTGATTGGCATTATTCACATAGCTATTGCTGCTATCTATTTGCATTACGCCTATGGAAAATTTATCATTTTTTGGCGAATCCGTGTCAGATGATAGGTTGATGAATGTGAATCCACCATTGCTTTTTTCTTCTAAAACACCCAATCCGAGCATACCTGGAGTTTTGTCCTGAGGGGTGTTATTATCTTTTATGGTGGTCACCACAAATTTGCTTGGTCGATCAAAGTAAAATTTAGCACTAGGCCTTTGGTCCAGTTTATAGGCTTCACAGATATCATTTTCTTCATGGTTTTTGTTTTTGAGCACTAGGATTTCATTTTGGCAATGCTCTACATTTTTTTGTTTTTGTTTTTTTTGTGCCAATGTTTTATGATTAGCTTTTGCCGGAACAACGAAGCACATAAGTAACGCCCATAATATGATATGAATTTTGACAAGACTGGCCATGATAAAATTTGGTAATGATATAGTAATGACAAATAGATTATGCAATTAAGAAAATGCTTGTCAAGTTGCATGGCGAAACTAGTACTTCAGGTCATGGATGCCTGACTAGCTCAATTGGCAGAGCAGTTGACTCTTAATCAATTGGTTCGGGGTTCGAGTCCCCGGTCAGGTACCATTGTTATTTTTTATCAATTTTTAATTTCGCAGCGATAGGATGCCGAATGGAATTGTGGTCCCTAGGGGCGGCTAGCTCAGTTGGTTAGAGCGCCTGGTTTACACCCAGTAGGTCGCAGGTTCGAGTCCTGTGCCGCCCACCAGATTTTTTGCAAAATTGCAAAGACAAAGAAAATTGAACTTAGTATATGAGTGGTGGTATTTTATTTTCCCTTGGTGGGTAATTTATCTGCCGGCGAAAATTGTTTAGATTGAAAGGGAAAAAAAAGAGTGGTTGGTGTTTGATTTAAAGAAATGCTGACCGTTCTTTTTGTTTTGCATATTGTTGATAGTAAGGGCATTAACAAACTATAAATTAAAAAAAATTTTTTACATTATCTTTATAATTTATCATTTTTGCTGCATATTATTTTAGCTTATTTGGCTGTCATTTAATGAATGCCGTTTTACAATATTTTTATTATTAAGGGGTTAGGAGGCAATTAATTTATTTTTCTTGTCAATAAAAAACTTGACATAATTTATTAAATATATGAAAATTTGCTTCCTATGAAAAATAAAATTAAAAAGTTATTGTTGATGTTGATGTTTATATCATCCGCTAATTTTGCCAGCGCAAATCCCTGGGAAGGTTGGCTCGAAAAAATAAAACACAATTGGTATGGTTGTAAAGAGCCTAATGGTGCTGAAGATTTAATAGCAGAGGATTCATGGCTTAATGTTACAATTGAAGAGCAAATTAATAATAAAGCAGTACATGGATACTTGTGGGTTGGTGCCTTATGTATGGAGCAAATTGAAAAGCTTGGTGAATTTTTTTACAACGCGGCAAACTATTCTGATAATCTTGATGAAAAATCTGAATTTTATGAATTCGATTCTGATAGAATAAAATCAAAATGGTCGGCATATGTAGTAAAATGGATATTGACTGGCACTTTGCCATCAGTCCCTGAAGTAGAAAAATTAAGAAATGCTATTAAGGTAGTATTTAATCGTGAAAGCGTTCAAACTGTAAGCAATTTACTGCGGAAGTATATATACATGCAACTAATAGCGTCGATTACTGGAGTAAGTGATATAGCTTCTGGTCCCGTGGACTATAAATTTTCTAATGTAGACATGTTAAATTTTGGAGAAATATTGCGCAAAATTACTAGGATTTCTGAAGTTATTGGGTTAAGTAGTATCGGGAACCAACATAGTTTTGTTTTAAATTCTGCCATAGGTTGTGGTGATTACGCTTTTGCTCGCATTAAGAAAGCTATTGAAGATGGAAAGGGAATAAGCAGTTGGGGAACAGGGTTTAATCGTGCTACTGGTGAACATGGTTCAAGTTCATCATTTTCTGCATCTGCATTTGGCTGTAAAGTTGATAGTACTGGTGATTAATGATATTCCTAATTCTGCATATATAGCAATATATTAAAAAAAGAGTGGTTGGTGTTTGATTTAAAGAAATGCTGACCGTTCTTTTTGTTTTGCATATTGTTGATAGTAAAAATATTGACAAGTACTGCAACCATACCTAATGCAAAGGCGCTATGATAGCTTGAAAAAATTCATTCCATCGGACGTTTTTTCGTCGATCGGTCCATGTAGTGCCATTGGTCAATGTAATTTGGATTGTTTAACAAAAAGATCTAAGTTAAGATAAATATCCAAATGATATGAAAACTATACCTGGTAATATTAAAAACTAAAAATTAATTAACCATACAGCGAAGATATTAAGAAGTAATTTATTAGAAAATTTGGGTACTACATGTAATGCATATATGACTTCTTTATATATATCAAATAAATTTATCATAGATACAGTAAATCGCTATCTTATAACGTTCTGAATGGCATCATGCTGAATATTGCAGATTTGGGAAAATAATTGAAGGGCTGCTTGCATATTTTGATCGGCCGAGCGCATGCTGCTGTCCACGCTCTGTATAATATTGCCCACAAGTTGATTAAGAGTTTCCATGCCGCGAATTTCTGCGTCCGTGTTTGATATTTCCAAACCAAGATGAGCCGAAACAGTTTTGGTCACGACGCCACCGAGGGCTTTACCCATTTCATTGGCCATGCCTGCTTCCATATTAACCCGAGCTTTTTCCTGTTCTGTCAGTGGTATTTTTTGAGGCTTAGTCGGATCTTGGGTATTAGGTGTATCTGAATTTGTGGTATCGACCGAGGCTACTCCATTGTCCTTTTGGGTTAGATTACTTTCGGCAAATTTACGACCAAAATGCTCGGAAATCATCCCAGCTCCAGACTCAACAACACAGGAAAAAGCCTCGACCATCTTTTGCTTGAATTCCATTTCACCTTTTTCTCTTATTTTTTCAGCAATATCCATTCCAAGCTGGTATTGCAACTGCGTCATTTCGGCTTTCATCTCACGCTCGACGGACTTTTGTAAATAGGCATTTTTAGTCATAAGTATAGCCACCTGAGCAGCCAAAGAACCTATGGTAGCCATATTTTGAGTCCCAGGAGTTATATTTGATGAAGCATCAAGGCCTTTCATCATATTATTATAACCGTCTTGACTATCGGTTATGGAACTATTTCCGATGAGCATGCGATTATGTTGCTCAAAGCCCTGTAATACCTTTGCCCAATTACCATCTTCGGTGGTGAAAGTTGGATCAGCCGTTAGAGTAGGGGAATAACCAGCGACTTTGCCAGAGCCATCAGTAATTACACCATTGGGGCTAGCAACTTTTAATACCTGTCCACCGAGTTGAGCATCACCGGTAGCTTTTTTCTTTTGTATATCATCAGTAGTATTATCAGGATCTACTAAAACGTCATTGACATAGGACCCATCAATGGGAACATTTCCTCCTCCGCCAATTCCTACGCTCATATTTTTATTATATAAACATTTATTTTCGGCGCAACATGGAATTTTCACAACAAAGAAAGATTTTTCAACCAAAGGAATCTTTTTTCCTTTTCCATTTAGTTCAGTCAAATGTTCCACTCCAATCCTTATTCATAGGTGCAGGTGCACCTGGTCTAATCGTCACAATCTTCTCAGGCATGATCGGCCACATATGGCTCCATCATATCTTCCTCTGGATTGGCGTTAGAGCTCTTATCAATTGGATTTTACAAAAAAAGCCACTATTGCTTCAGCACCATCCTCCATGACCAGCAAACCACTGGTAAAAGCATTAAATTCGGCATCCAAACCAATAGATATCCGTGGGAAAAATAATGGACAGATGATAGCAAGGACATAAAAAAGTAATAACCAATGCCAAGCCCCAGCGTCAGGGTAAAATGAAAAAAATTGTCGGATCTTTTTACCATGAATGCCAATGCCATGGCCAATGATGCTAAAATAAATACCCCGCAGGCCATGGCCAAATTTTTTTGTAACTGCATGCTTATCGAAAAACTTCGGTCTTTGTCATCGGCCAGATCAGCCTGTTTCTTGGCACTCAATAGTTTTGATAAATCCATATGGCTTATTTTTTCAGATTGCCCGTTGCCATGGCCAAAAATTTCATCAAGGCTAAGATGCACAAAAAGCTTATCATAGGATATCATTGGCATGCATTTTTCATAAAATGCTTCTGGAGCCAAAGCCGGTCTCTTTTCCACATTGCCATTCTCCAGTGCAAGTATCAACGAATCGGAATTTTCATCGTAGGATAGTATCCCACTTCTTGCCCGCCCATAGGATGTGATCTTTCTATGGTCATTCATTTCCCAGATATGAAAATTATAAAATTTGCCGTGATACATCTCTTCGCAGTATATTAAATAACCTGGGAAATCATCGATAAAAGTTCCCGGCGTAATGAATTTCATCGGGTTCGTCTTCACCGCATTATGCAATCCATGCTTATATATCTCAATGGAATGTGGACCATAATAAAAGTTTACAACCAAAGCAATTAATGAACATAGCATGGCAATAAACCATATGGGTTTGGCAATTTTCACTATACCCAAACCTGTAGATTTCAATGCCGTAATTTCTCCGGAACTAGCCATTCTTCCAATTACCATGAATATTCCAGATAATAATCCCAAGGGCATGGCGTAGGAAATTATCGCCGGCAATAGAGCTAACATTAAATAAAAAGCTGGCAATAGGGATAATTTTCCGGCAGCAACAAGATCCAGTATGTCTCTCACTGTATTACCACTCAATAGAATAAATACAAAAAATAGCAATGATCCCAACGATGTTTTCAGTGTTTCAATAAAAATATATTTGGTTAAAAATTTCATGGAAATTGTTTTGGTTCTTGCAGAGCTTTGATGGATTCCATGATTCTATTGGTGGCACATTGATATCTATTTTTATGTTCTGGACCAGGATCGTAGATGGCACTATGGAGCGGATGGCCTACTACGATATGGGCTTTGACATTTATACTAGGCCATTTTCTTTGTCTACCCCAGATTTCATAGGTACCAAACAGTCGCATTGGCACCACCGGTACCGAAGATTTACAAGCGATCAATCCTATACCTGGTTTGGCTTCGTGAATTTCGCCATCCGGAGACCTGGCTCCTTCGGGAAATATCACAACACCATGGCCATTTTTTAACAAATTAAATACTTTTTTTATTGCAGTTATATCGCTACCAGCATCTCGATCCACCGGAATTGTATTAATTCTTTTAACAATAAAACCAAGCAATCCTGATGTCATGAGTGTTTTCCTTGCAAAATAAAACATATCGCTGCGATTTATGATGGCGCTGATAAATGGCGGATCTAAAAAGCTAGCATGATTGGCAGCTGTCAGGAATGCACCTGTTTTAGGAATATTTTCTTTACCATGAACATTGCCATCAAAAATTTCACGAAAACACAATTTGAAGAAAGATTGAACCACAAGGTAATATGGATTCCAAGCCACGGAAATAGATTCGAGCAACCGAAAGGCATTTGTCGAGATAAAATATCATAAAATAGATGCATTAATTTATCTATAAAATCTAAAAAAAGCATGGTTAGGGGTATATATAGATGAGGCCAAGGGATTAAT
>JAIRTH010000007.1 GCA_031255005.1 Puniceicoccales bacterium
GAGGTGCAAGCTTCTGGTCTAAGCCCCCGTGAATGTCGGCCGTAACTATAACGGTCCTAAGGTAGCGAAATTCCTTGTCGGGTAAGTTCCGACCTGCACGAATCGTGTAACGAGTTGGGTGCTGTCTCCGAGAGATGCTCAGTGAAATTGTAGTCGCGGTCAAGATGCCGCGTTCCCGCAGCAGGACGGAAAGACCCTATGGACCTTTACTGTGTAACCTGGTATTGTTGTCTGGCTTTTGATGCGTAGAATAGGTGGGAGACTTTGATCCGATACTTCAGGGTATCGGGGAGTCGTCGGTGAAATACCACTCTTCGTTTGTTAGGCCACTAACTTTGACTCATCATCTGGGCAAAGGACAGTGCTAGGGGGTCAGTTTGACTGGGGCGGTCTCCTCCGAAAAGGTAACGGAGGATTACGAAGGTTTCCTCATGCCGGTTGGCAATCGGCAATTGAGCGCATGAGTATAAGGAAGCTTTACTGCGAGACCAACAAGTCGAGCAGTTGCGAAAGCAGGTTCAAGTGATCCGGTGGTTTGGAGTGGAACTACCATCGCTTAAAGGATAAAAGGTACCCTAGGGATAACAGGCTGATAGCGCCCAAGCGTTCATAGCGACGGCGCTGTTTGGCACCTCGATGTCGGCTCGTCTCATCCTGGGGCTGGAGAAGGTCCCAAGGGTTTGGCTGTTCGCCAATTAAAGAGGCACGTGAGCTGGGTTCAAAACGTCGTGAGACAGTTTGGTCCTCTATCCGCTGTGGGCGTTGGAAATTTGAGGGATTCATTTCTTAGTACGAGAGGACCGGAAATGACGAACCTCTGGTGTTCCGGTTATTGTGTCAGCAGTAGCGCCGGGTAGCTAAGTTCGGACTGGATAAGCGCTGAAAGCATCTAAGCGCCAAGCCATTCCCAAGATAAGATTTCCATGGAGGGTAACCTCCTGAAGAGTCCTGGCAGACCACCAGGTTGATAGGTCGGATGTGTAAGTGCAGTAATGTATTAAGCTAACCGATACTAATGACTCGAAAGTTTTTCTTCTTCGCAAATTTGACAATTTCTCTCTCCCAATGCATTGGACCGACAATTTCTGTGATCCACGGCGGATCGATGGATTGGCCGTGGTATTGGTAATGGCTTGAGGGTGATGTGCACAGCATCTACTCTGGTGATCATAGGTGAAGGGAAACACACGTTCCCATTCCGAACACGATCGTTAAGCCTTCAGCCGCCGATGGTAGTGCCGTCACGATATGGTGCGAGAGTAGGTTGTTGCCAGTATCTATGGCTCGGAGAGTTTTTGGACCTTCCGGGCCATCTTTTTGTTTCCATGGAATTTTCTATTTATGTTTATCCGCACAGACTGTTCCTGGTCCCACGAATAGACAAGATATCATTATGGCACAACAGGTTACGTTATACAATACTTGATGGTCCATCCAGCTGTGGCTTAGGCTATGGGCATAGGTCATTTTAATTATAAACATTAACAATAGCAGGAATGTATTTTTTTTAAAATGAAATCCGATGAGAAAAAATGTGCCAAAAATTATGAGCAACAGTGACAATAGAATTACCAATGTTTGGCTATGAATTTTTATTCCAAATATCAGCTTGCAAATGCCTTCGAAGGACTGGAGTGCGGTGGCTGAATCCGAAATATGGATAACGCCTTTGGCGATGATAAATCCTCCGACGATTAATCTCAATAGGAGTTTGCCGAGATTTTCTTTTTCAAAAAATTTTTCTATTTTATTCACGATGAAAATTGTGATACCAGATAAAAATTTTTCAATGGATTTTTAACGATGATACGACTTACTGTCAGAGTGATACCCAATGCATCAAAGACAGCTATTGTTTCAAATACTGATGGTATGCTTGTGGTTAAAATACAGCAGCCGGCCCAAGATGGCAAGGCCAACGATGGCCTATTGCGCCTTATTGCTAAGGAATTTAAGGTGGCCAAGTCACGAGTAAAGATTGTTCATGGACATAGATCCAGGGAAAAAATTTTGGAAATTGACGCAAATGATTTGCAAAAACCACTGGTCTAGCATTTCGTTGTAAATCCATGAGGCTTCAAAAATTTTTATCACAAAACGGTATATGTTCTCGGAGGAAGGCTGAGGCATTGATTCTGGAGGCTAGGGTGACAATCAACGACAGCTTTGCGAAGATCGGCGATTCGGTGGCCGAAGGCGATGTGGTAAAGGTTGATGGGCGCCGAATTAAGCCATTGCATAAGAAATTGTTAGTGGTCATGATGAATAAGCCAAGAGGAGTGCTATGTTCCCATGACGATGCATTTCATAGCGGTGCAACGATTTTTGATCTGTTACCCAAAGAGTATGCTGGTGAGAAACTTATATCCTGTGGCAGGTTGGATAAAGATAGCCAGGGCATGTTGATTCTGACCAATGATGGCGATTTTGCAAATAAACTCACCCATCCCAGGGCCAACATTGTAAAAATCTACATTGTTACATTAAGAACACGCTTCGATGCCAAAAATATTCCATTGATGCTGAATGGTATAATTGACGATGGCGAAACTCTTATTGCCAAAAAAATTGTCCCATTGGAAACCGATGAGGCCGGGCGCAGTTTAGTCGAGGTCCATCTGAACCAAGGTAAAAAGCGAGAAATAAGGCGGATGTTTGCTGCCTGTGGCTATCTTGTGCATCGGCTGAAGCGGGTGCAAATCGGAAAGCTAAAGCTGAAAAACCTAAAACCTGGTCAGTTGAAGGTATTGGATGAGCTTGAGATTTGTAAGTTGTTTGGTAAGAATGTGTTATAGTTCGCCGGTTTTGATTTAAGGAAAATGTGCTTGAAATTTTAATAAAAAATCAGCTCATTGAAGTCCAATGAAAAGGACACATCATTGCAATCAACTGCATAGGAACGATGTCGGTAAGACAGTAAGGTTAATAGGCTGGGTACAATCGGTTCGCGACCATGGTGGTCTCGGCTTCGTGGACCTACGAGACCGAGAAGGGATTACCCAGGTTGTGATTGATCCACAGCATGGCGCCCTTGGCAAATTATTGCATTCGCTCAAGGATGAATCTGTCATAGAAGTCATGGGTTCTGTTTCCGCCAGGCCCGCAGAGACAATAAATGAAGGGATTCCCACAGGTGAAATTGAAGTTATTGCCAATGAAGTAGTTGTTCATAACATTGCCGATACTTTACCATTTCCATTGGATGATAAAGCCGACAGGGTCAGCGAGGATATTCGCTTTGCCCATCGATATCTTGATCTGCGCCGTGGGAAAAATATAAATAATTTGAGAACCAGGCATAGAATTTCGAAAGCGATTCGCAATTATTTAGATGCCAATGATTTTGTGGAGATTGAGACGCCTTGTCTGTTTAAAGCCACACCGGAAGGTGCCAGAGAATTTTTGGTTCCAAGCCGGGTAAATCCTGGATTGTTCTATGCACTGAGCCAGTCGCCGCAGCAATACAAGCAGATGTTGATGGTTTCTGGCGTGGAAAAGTATTACTCACTGGCCAGATGTTTTAGGGATGAAGACCTTCGAGCCGACCGGCAGCAGGAATTTACCCAGGTGGATTTAGAGATGTCATTCATAGAATGTGAGGATATATATAATCTCATCGAAGGTATGATGAAAGCAGTTTTTTCCGAGGCTATGGATCTGAATATCGAAACTCCCTTCGAACGGATGCCCTTTGTGGATGCTATGAATAATTATGGATGCGATAAGCCTGATACCAGGTTTGATTTGAGGCTAAAGGATCTGTCAAAATTGTTCGAAATGTCTGAATTCAAAGTATTTAGTTCCTGTGTGCAGGCCGGTGGATCGGTGAAGGCAATCAATGCTAAGGGTTTGGCAGATATATCCCAGGGCGAAATGAAGGCCTTGGAGGATGCGGCGAAGTCCTTGGGAGCCAAGGGTCTTGCTTTTATCAAAGTTGAGCACGGAGAGTGGAAGTCTCCGATTCTTAAGTTCCTTTCTAAGAATGAGATAGATGGACTGGCCTCGATTTTAAATATCGAAGATGGTGATATGATATTTTTTGCTGCAAATGACTGGACAAAATGCTGTAATATTCTTGGTCGGATAAGGTTAGACGTTGCAAAGTTGTTGATAAACAGGAAAAAATTGCATATATCAAAAGACAGGTTTAATTTTCTTTGGATTGTGGATTTTCCGCTCATATCCTATGATGAGGACAGTGGTAGATATGTGGCGACCCATCATCCATTTACGGCACCAATAGATGATGATATTGCTTTGTTGAAAACCGATCCACAGAAGGTACGTGGGCAACATTATGATATGGTGCTCAATGGCTTTGAGATTGGTGGTGGTAGCCTAAGGATCCATGATCCAAATCTCCAGGAAATGATCATGAAGGATGTGTTAGCATTACCCGAGGACGTGATTCATGAAAGATTTGGTTATATGCTGCGGGCCTTCAGGTTTGGTGCTCCTCCCCACGGTGGGATTGCTCTGGGCCTGGATCGGTTGAGCGCAATAATTTGCGGAACCGATAGCATAAGAGATGTCATAGCCTTTCCAAAAACCCAAAAAGGCCAGGATCTCATGGCCCAAAGTCCATCGACTGTCAGTGACAAACAGCTGCGGGAATTGCACATATCACTAACCGAATAATTTTTTACATTTAATTATTTGCGAGGTGCTTCCAGCAGTTCCTTGATGTGTTTCATGAAAAACGAACCACCGCTTTGCTGGGTTTTAAGAGAATCTATTATATCGCCAAAAAGCATGTTTTTGTTTTGTTGAAGTATCTGAATCTTGGATTCGATGGTATCGTCGGATATTAATCTATATACAGTGACTTTTTTGTTTTGACCAATTCGATGGACTCGATCCATAGCTTGGCGTTCGACGGCCGGATTCCACCAGGGATCCATTAAAAAAACATATTCTGCTGCGGTCAATGTTATGCCGGTACCGCCGGCTTTTAGGCTTATTAAAATCAAACAAGGTCCTTCAAATTCTTGGAAATTTTTTACGACGTCATCTCTTTTTTTGGTGGCACCGGTTATTTCAAAAATCTTAATTCCTTCATATTCAGATTTTAAAAACTCGCGTATTCTCTTTAAAAAAGTTACAAATTGGCTAAATATTACAATTTTTTTACCATTATTCAATATTTCAGCAAGCTTTTGATTCAGAGATTCCAGCTTACAGCTTTCTTCGAAATCGGCCTCTATTCCTGGAACTATACCAGGGTCGCAGGCAATCTGTCTCAGTTTTGTAAGTATAGCCAATATGCCGAACTTGTTTATATCCTGGGTGTTGCCATCCACATCATATCTTTTTATTGCCTTTTCGAGAGTGGTCTCATACAAATTGCGCTGACGCGTTGTAAGGGTGCAGGGAAGATCGATTTCGATTTTTTCTGGAAGCTCTTCTGCCACAGATTCTTTTGTGCGCCGCAGCATAAATGGCCCGATTTGTTTTTTGATTTTTTCGGCAGCCCTATCGTCATTCTTTGAAAATTCGATGAATTTTGACTGGTCTTGGAGCAAACCTGGCATTAGAAATCTGAAAATACTCCATAGGTCTTGGATATTGTTTTCGATAGGCGTTCCGCTAAGAGCTAATCGCCAAGTCGAATCTATGGCCAAGCAGGCGGCAAATACCTTTGTGGATGGATTTTTTATGCACTGAGCTTCGTCGAGAATTGCCAGCTGAAATTTTTTACCGGAAAAAATTGCCTTATTCCTACGCAATTGGGTATAGCTTGTAATGATAAGATTACAGTCATCGATGGTCTTGTCTGCCGATGAAAATATTTTTACCGTTAGCTCTGGAAAAAATTTTTCTGCCTCGTGTTTCCAAACCGGAACTACGCTGGCTGGGCATATGACCACGGAACATTTTGTGCTGGCATATCTTGATATGAATGTGAGTACCTGGAGTGTTTTGCCAAGCCCCATGTCATCGGCCAATAGGCCATGGAATCCATGATTTAGTAAATGTGCCATCCAAGTCACACCTTCCTTTTGATATTGCCTTAAAAATTCTGGCATGACAACGGATGTATTTGGCTTAGTTTCGAAGGATTTCTGCCAGGTCAAAAGGTTGTCATCTTTTGCAATGGCGATGTCCGAATCAACAAATATGGAATAGATCATGTATCGCGGAAGGTCACCGTCGAATTTGCTGGAGATATGCATCTGTTCCCTTATGGCATTGACTGTTTTTTTATCTAACTTCGTGACACCAATGCCTGGAATAAAGATCGTGTGACCATTGGAATGGAGTACCAATTGTCGGGCCTGGGTGTTAATTTCGGTTTGGCCATCCATCATATCGAAGTGGAGGTCAATGGAATCTCCATTCATGGCGGTCTTTATCACCGGTGTCAAGTGCTTTAATCCGTTGGCCAATAGCTTTACGTTGTCATCTAATTCCAGATCAAAGGCCGCGGTGAGCTTTGGCATGGTAGATCGGCAAAAATCTATGGCCTGGGGCAGATTATATAGCCGATATTCACCTGCTTTTTTTGAAAACATGAACCCAAATTTCCTAGCAGTATGGACTAGCTTGATCAGTGCAGATTTTTTAGCACTGGCTGTGGAATCGCTTCGGAAATTTTTATCCGATAGCACCGGAGATAGGGTGTCGCTCCAGAAGGCTTTAAAACATAATACCTGATTGGTAATAAAAAATTTTAATTTGATGCGCTCTGATGGTGGGTTTTCGACGGAATTATTTGGCATGGTCCGGGCTTTATAATTTTGTTTTGGAGTGCCATCATCGGCGAATATGGATTCGTTTTTTTCAGCAATGGAATTTTCCAGAGCCAAAAATGAGGCCACTATAAATGCGTCAGATTTTTCAGCGTCGTCACAGGATGATCTGGTCCCAAAGCCATCAGGCCCATGTTCAATGGTTGCCAAAGTTTGGACTCTATATTCATCTAAAAATCTTACAATAACATCGTTGCAGCGCATATCAATTTCGCGAACCATGCCGCTTTCAAAGATGTTATTGCCAATGCCTATGGTTTCTTTAGAGAAGATATTTGGCCAATTTAGATCACAAATTCTTGACATCCACGCTTCCATGGCCTCTTTAGTAAATGTTAATACCGGTGGTCTCCTATACATATAGATATCAAATTCTGTAAAATTAAATATAAAAAAGCAAGAACGTCTTGTAATAATTGCCATTATTAATGAATTAAATGTATGGCCAATGCAATTTTCCAATGGGGTATTGTGAATAACTTTAATGAAAATATGCTCGCATTCTTTTTAGCATAACTATATATAGTATCAGTTAGTGATGTGAATCGCAATATTTAGTATGTAGTGATGTGTTAATTTAATAATTATATGAAAACTGTATTTAATAGCGGATTGAACGAAAAAATAGAAAGTGTTAGTACTTCGGCGATGCAGGAGCAGGTGTACGGTATGTTGGCTAGCATTGGATCAGCCACCGGTGAGTTTGATAATGAGATGTCCTGGTCATTATCTAGAGAAGTTATCTCTAGAATTTGGGAGCAAAATGGTTGCAATTCGGAGCATTCCTGTGCATTGATCGAAGATGCCATAGAATATGTTTTGTTTAGATCCAAATTTCATGCCAGTGCGAAGATGTTTATATTGGCCAGAGATAGGCGGGATAACATGGACCAATTGGCCACCAAGGCACAGATAAATAATGTGGAGCAATATTTGGCAAAGCTGGATTGGAAGGTCCGAGAAAACAGCAATATGACCTATTCACTGCAGGGATTAAACAATTATTTAGCCGGAATGATGAGCCAAACCTATTGGCTAAATAATGTATATCCGGCGGCCATAAGAGACGCCCACGGGGCTGGAGATTTTCATATCCACGACCTGAGTCAGTTGTCGGTTTATTGTGTCGGTTGGGATTTGGCGGATTTACTGCGAGAAGGTTTCTGTGGTGTGTCGGGAAAATTAGAGGCGAAGCCCCCCAAACATCTCAGAACTGCCCTGGGGCAAATTGTAAACTTTTTTTACACTCTGCAGGGAGAAGCATCTGGTGCCCAGGCGTTTTCGAATTTCGACACATTGCTGGCCCCTTTCATAAGATTCGATAGCCTGGATGAGCGATTGGTAGAGCAAGCACTCCAGGAATTTTTATTTAATGTAAATGTGCCCACCAGAGTTGGTTTCCAGACGCCATTCACAAATATAACCCTGGATTTATTCTGTCCAGCTCACCTGGCCAATGAACCGGTTATAATCGGTGGCGAATTCAAGAATGAAACCTATGGTGATTTTCAAAAAGAAATGGATATTTTTAACAGGGCGTTATTCAAAGTAATGATCCAAGGGGATGCCCGAGGTAGAATAATGACCTTTCCGATTCCGACAATAAATCTATCGAAAAATTTTGATTGGGACAATGAAAATCTAAAAGGTCTATGGGAAATGACTGGAAAATACGGCATTCCCTACTTTTCTAACTTTATAAATTCAGATATGAAACCCGAAGATGCTAGGTCCATGTGCTGTAGGCTGAGGATCGATAATACTCAGCTTGAGCGCCGAGGTGGTGGTTTATTTGGAGCCAATCCGCTTACCGGCAGCGTTGGTGTCGTAACAATAAACCTTCCTAGAATTGCCCATCTATCCAAAAATGAGTCGGAATTTTTTATGCGGTTGAGAAATTTAATGGATTTAGCTAGAGATAGCCTTGAAATCAAACGCGATTTGCTGGAAAAATTTACGGATTCGAATTTGTATCCCTATACGACTTTTTATCTGAAAGATATAAAGGAGCGGTTTGGATCCTATTGGAAGAACCATTTTTCGACCATAGGCATAGTGGGAATGAACGAGGCCTGTTTAAATTTATTTGGCAAGGGAATTGTGTCAGATGAAGGCAAGTCTTTTGCTTTAAAAGTATTGGACTACATGAGAATCAAGATGGTAGAATATCAGAAAAAAACCGGCAATCATTATAACCTAGAGGCAACACCGGCCGAGGGTACATCCTTTAGGCTCGCTAAAAAGGATAAGGAGAAATTTGGCAACAAAATCATGTGTGCCAATGATCATAGTTGCGATGGTAAGTCCATGGATAATAAGGCTCCATTCTATACAAATTCGGTCCATGTGCCGGTTAATTTTACCGATGATTTGTTCGAAATTCTCGATAATCAAGATGATTTACAGACAAAATTTACTGGTGGCACAGTGGTCCATATTTTCCTTGGTGAAAGGATCAGAGAAACGGAAGCTGTGAAAAAGTTGGTTTATAAAATTGCCAATAGCTATAAGCTGCCATATTTTTCTCTAACTCCAACCTTCTCCGTTTGTCAATCCCATGGCTATCTAAGTGGTGAACATTTTCTATGTCCAACCTGTGGTAGTGCCACCGAGGTGTATTCAAGAGTTGTTGGTTATCTAAGGCCTGTGCATCAATGGAACGATGGCAAGCAAGCGGAGTTTGGGCTAAGAAAATATGTTACCATGTGATATTCAATGAATTTCTTCTCATGAAATTGAATGTATGTTTTTAGGAATTTTTATTTGTTAAATTTATATATTTTTATTACATAGCCTTCTTTAATAAAGCGGTAAAATGGATTTTGATATTGAGGTGGTAGATTTCATGCTAGAAAAAGCATTGATTGATAGGAAAGTGGCTATGGCCTACGAACAGGAAAGATCCAATGGATATAATAAAGATTTATTTATTGAGGCTTTGAATAGTGGCATCATGGAGTTTTCCAAAAGGATTTGTAAAGATAGAGATGCTTTCGATGTTGTCTATCCATCAAATATTATGGATAACTCTCCGTGGTGCATGTATATAATCATGCTGAATTCCTGTAGTTTACCGGATATAATAGATAACAATTATTCCATCCTATCGACGTTATTAAGTATATATAAAGATGCATTGGCATTTTTTCCTGAATTTTTGTTGGCTCCCATTAATTTAAAAAGCACGGAAATTTTACTGATAGATGCGCGTAAAACGTTTCTGTATAATGCTCTTTTAGCCATAAAATGTCGTTATAATGATGCTGTAGAAGTATTTAATTTTAGTTTAGCTGATAAATATATGCAGGTTTTTCATGATTTACTTGAGATGGATACTTTAAATAGCGATGTAAAGTCATGCATAGATGCGGTTTTAAAAGTATTTTTTGAAGATGACGACAATTTTAGAGTGATATATGACCTATGGTGGGCTGGTAATTGTCAAAGTGATAGATCGGATACCGATCCTTCTGAGTTTACGGATTCAGAGGAGGATACGAATTACGATAAAGAATCCAATGATCCAAAATCAGATTTTTGCATCAAAAAAAGCAATGATATTAAATCCAATGGGATAGAGTTGACATTGTCTTAGTTTTTGTAGCGTCACAGGTGTTTTGCTGGGGGTGTGCTCGCTCGGAACGTTAGGTTTTTCGAGAGGAAAGTCCGGACATCGAAGGGCGCGATTCCAGATGAAAGTCTGGGCTGGGAAATCCTAAAGATTCTCAGACGGAAAGTGCAACAGAAAATATACCGCCGAAAGGTAAGGGTGAAATGGCGAGGTAAGAGCTCACCGTGGCTGGAGTGATCCAGTTAGCAATGAAAACCCAATCAGATGCAAGGCAGAATAGGCGAGTGGGCTGCCCGTCCAATGCTCGCGGGTTTGCCGCATTCCGCAGGGAAAGTGAAATTCACTAGATAAATGAGCACAGCGACGAAGGTCGAACAGAATCCGGCTTATAACCCAGCAAAACATTTTAAGATCTGAAAGTGAAAAAATTAAAGGCTGGATGTGCCGTGTCATGATATGTTCACTTACCTTGCCCTCAACAGACTTATGCTAGTAGAGAAGCTTTTGTCTTCCATAATAAAATGGCCTGACAGCTACGACTCTTTGCCCAGCATTATGCAATACATAATAAGGAATGGAACATTTATCTGGAATCACGAACACCCCAGCGAAAAAGAAAATAACTAATGTGTGCAAAAAATCCAGAACATTTTCTGAAAAATCTTGCAAAATCACACATCTGCTCAATCTTACGTGCCGTAGGGTATTGTGATTGCTGTGTGTGATCTAAATCAAACCCCATAATCAGCTATGATAGGAAGAATTTTTAGATTATTTTCCGGGCGACATTATAGGAAGTTTTTAAAAAAATGTCAGCCCATCGTGAAGGCAATATACCGGTTCGATGAGCAATATAATGCTTTGGCGGATGGGCAGTTATGTGAAAAGACCATGGAGTTCATGCAACGGCATAGGGATGGTGAAAGCTTGGATTCATTATTACCCGAGGCGTTTGCTTTGGTGAAAAATGCTGCTCGGCGGCTATGCGGGCAAAAAGTAGAAGTCTGTGGCCATGAATTGGAATGGAATATGATCCACTATGATGTGCAGCTGATTGGTGGCATTGCATTGCACCAGAGGATGATAGCTGAGATGGCCACCGGCGAAGGTAAAACCTTGGTAGCCACATTGCCTCTGTATTTGAATGCTCTCACCGGTCGCAATTGCCAGTTGGCCACAGTCAATGATTATCTGGCCAAGCGAGACTCGGAATGGATGAGCTATTTATATAATTTGCTGGGAATTTCGGTGGGCTGCCTGCAAAATGACATGGATTCAGATGATAGAAAACAGGAATATGATCGAAACATAACCTATGGCACATCATCGGAGTTTGGTTTCGATTATTTGCGTGACAATGGCATAGCCACATATCACGAGGATCAGGTCCAAAAAGATCATTATTTTTGTATAGTTGATGAAATCGATTCCATTCTCATCGATGAGGCCAGGACACCATTGATCATTTCGGGGCCAACTCGAGAGAAACGGAAAACGCCATTTATGGAATTGAAACCTGCCATAGAAAAATTGGTTTCGGTGCAGAAGTCTTTGTGTAACAAACTTGCGGAGGAAGCGTCCAAGCTATTGGCCGAGGATCAGTTTAATATGGAGGCCTACAAGAAGCTATGGCAGATAAAGCAAGGCATGCCAAAAAATAGGCAATTGTTGCGCATGATGGAAACCGGAGTATATCGTAAACAATTGGACAAATTTGATCTGGAGATGGGCGCTGATATAAATCGCGAATTGCGCGTAAAAATGAAAGAAGATTTATATTTTGCCATAGACGAAAGAAATCATCAGGCAGATTTGTCTGAAATTGGAAGAAATACGCTATTTCCCAGCGATCCTGATGCCTTTGTGCTGCCAGATTTGCCAGCGTTGTTTTCTATCATAGATGGCAATAAGGATATGGATCCTGCAGAAAAGGAGAAGATAAAGCGCGAAGCCGAAGAGGACTTTGCAATAAAAAGCGAAAAACTTCATTGTGTGAGCCAATTATTGAGGGCCTATAGTTTATATAGTATTGATGAAGAATATGTGATTCAGGATGGTAAGGTTGTCATTGTGGATGAAAATACCGGTAGGGCAATGCCCGGACGTCGATGGAGCGATGGTTTGCATCAGGCCATCGAAGCCAAGGAGGGTCTTAGAATTGAAAAAGAATCCAAAACCTACGCCACCATCACCATACAGAACTATTTTAGGATGTACGAAAAATTGGCTGGCATGACTGGTACAGCCGAGACCGAGGCTCAGGAATTTTTTGATATTTATAAGCTGTCCGTGATGGCCATTCCTACCAATTGTCCTTGTCTTAGAAAGGATTTTAACGATTTAATTTTCAAGACTCGGCGCGAGAAATACAATGCGGTGGTTGAAAGGATAAAAGAAGCCAACCAAAATCATCAGCCGGTGCTGGTTGGCACGGCATCGGTGGAGGCCTCGGAGCTTCTTAGTCGAATGTTGAAAAGTGCCAAAATAAAGCATACGGTCTTGAATGCAAAATTTCATCAAAAAGAAGCCGAGATCATTGCGAATGCCGGCATGAGAGATGCGGTGACAATCTCCACAAATATGGCTGGCCGTGGAACTGATATCAAACTTGGAGATGGAATTGCAGAACTTGGAGGTTTGTTGGTTATTGGTACCGAGCGCCACGAGTCCAGAAGAGTAGATCGGCAGCTTCGGGGGCGTTGCGCAAGACAAGGTGATCCGGGCATGTCAGTGTTCTATGCGTCATTGGAAGATAATTTGATACGATTATTCGCCGGTTCTGGGCCCATTGCCAACATATTGGAACGCACGTTCAAGGAAGGAGAAGTGCTAGAGCATCCATGGCTGAATTCATCCATAGAACGGGCTCAAAAGAAGGTCGAAGCCAGTAATTATTCTATGCGTCGCAGGCTGTTACAGTACGATGATGTGCTGAATAAACAAAGAGAAATAGTCTATGCTCTCAGAAATAAGGTGCTGAATAATAGTGATATTCGAGAGATGATATTGGATTTTATAAATGAAGAGATTTTCGATAGGGCTCAGAGGGTTATAGGTCGGCAAAAAGCTGGATTAATTGATGAGGGCGAACTCGATTCTTTCATTTATCATATGAATATGAGCTTTCCCATTTCGTTGAATAGGCAGGAGTTGCTACAGCTTAACAGCGCCGATGGACTAGGTGCCTTTTCCTTTGAGAGAGTCAAGGATGCATATAATGTAAAAATTTCCACCGAAGACGAAGATATTTTGCCCGAAATAGAACGTTCGGTGATTTTAAATTCAATAGATGTGAATTGGCAGGACCATCTAACTGAAATGGAAGAACTTAGGCGAAGTGTTAGCATGGCCGGCTATGGCCAGAAGGATCCTCTGGCAGAATATAAACAGGAGGCCTATCACTGCTTCGAGCAGCTGATATCACAGATCCGCGAGGGCGTATGTAATAGAATTTTTAGGGCATCGACGAGTATTAACACATTCAAGGATATGCTCTTAAAGTTGTCAAAGGTCGGGTCACTTCAGATAGAGATGGAAGAAAAAGAAGAGAAAAAAGAGAAAAGAGAAAAAAAGCACTCCAATTCTAACGCTGGAGGTAGGAATAAAAAAATAAAACCGTCATTTAATTAACATTTTTGTAATATGACCGATGATCTTGATTATTGTTCTTTTTGTGGGAAAAGTCAGCTAATGGTGCGAAAGCTTGTGTCTGGTCCGGATGTGTTCATCTGTGATCGATGCGTCAAAGTATGTATCGGAGCGCTGGCAAAAGATTTGGATGATTTTTCATCCATCGACTTTGTGGCAAAGGAGGGAAACAGGAAGGGCTTTGATTTGAAATCCAGAGGTACCGGTGGTGAAAATGATGATCCATTTCAATTTAATTGTAAGAGTCCGGCCGAATTGAAAGCAATTCTTGATGAATATGTTATTGGTCAGGATCATGCAAAAAAGGTACTTTCGGTGGCGGTGTATAATCATTACAAAAGGCTCCTAACCTCCGGTGTAATTAATGGCAATGAAGATAGAAAATTTACCATTCCCGATGAGCTTAGTGATGTGGAATTGGAAAAGAGCAATGTGCTTTTAATTGGTCCGACTGGTTGTGGTAAGACGTTGTTGGCCAGGATATTAGCAAAAGTTCTCGATGTGCCATTTGCCATAGCCGATGCTACCACTCTCACCGAAGCTGGCTATGTGGGTGAAGATGTGGAAAATATCGTTTTAAGACTCATACAAAATGCTGATTATAATGTGAAGAAAGCCGAATGCGGTATCATTTATATCGATGAGATTGATAAAATAAGCCGCAAAACTGAGAATGTTTCTATTTCCAGAGATGTTTCCGGCGAAGGTGTTCAGCAGGCTTTGCTAAAAATCTTAGAAGGTACCATCTGCAATGTGCCTCCCAAAGGTGGTCGTAAACACCCAGAACAAGAATATATTCAGGTGAATACCGGTAACATTTTGTTTATCTGTGGCGGTGCTTTCACAGGACTTGATAAGATTGTCAGTGAACGCGTTGGCAAAAAAATACTTGGCTTTGGTGCTGGTGGAGCATTGGATGGCGATGCAAAAAATAGCGATGCCATTTTGAAAAAGGTTAGATCGGAAGATTTGGTCCACTATGGTTTGATTCCGGAATTCATTGGTCGCCTGCCAGTTTTATCTGTTTTGGATGAACTGTCCCAGGAGGATCTTGTTCATGTGATGCTGGATATAAAAAATGCCATGGTAAAGCAGTATGAAAAATTGTTTGCCATGGATGGAGTTAAGCTAACCATTGACGGTGATGCAGTGATATCCATTGCTAAAGAGGCCTGCAAGTTGAAGACCGGTGCTCGGGGATTGAGATCAATACTGGAGAGCTTCATGATCAACCTTATGTATGATTTGCCATCTAGAAATGATGTCAAAGGCGTAACCATTACCAGTGAAATGGTTGAAAAGATGTCTGAGCCAAAATTCGTTCTAAAGTAATGAAAAAGTAAATTGTGTTGAGAGTTTGCCAACAGCCATCGAAACTATAGGCCTGATCATGTTATTGTTTTTTGTTTGCTTCTGCATGCAACTTCTTGGATGTAAAGAGATTAAGTCGAAAGTTTTGGAATTTCAAGATTCTGTAAAAATATTGCTGGATAAAATAAATAGCGTCGAAGTCAAGATGCGGTCATTGGAGTGGTTGGCATTCAGTGCCTATCGCGAATCTCCAAAAAAAATTCGAACGGTGGTGGAATGTTTTTCGAAGTTGGTGGATCTATCGGATAGCCAAATGGAAAAAGATAGGCATACTCTTCGGATTGCCGATGCATATTACCTCAATGGCGACAATGAAATGGCAACTAATTTGTATGCTCAGCTATTTGAAAAAGCAGATAGCCTGCCTAAGGATGAATTACTATTCCGTCAGGTCAATTCGATGATAAAAAGCAACGCCATCGAAGGCGTGGTGGCATTGATGGAGTCGATTGGGAAAAATCCGAATATTATTGGTACTCAGGGCTACTGGAAATCCGAGTGGAACTTGATCTGTTCCATGGTTAAAGGCACTAAAATGGCCGAGGCACTGAATCGAGTTAGAGCCATATTGCTACATCCACTGCCGACACTCAGCTCCCAGCTAAAACTGAAGTTTTCCTACGTGGAGGCCTATATTTCCTATCGGCTCAATGATTTTAGCACGGCCAGGCAGATTTTGGAAAGTATTCTGAGCTATGATAGTTTGAGCACAAGCAGCATGGAAATGTATAATCTGTTTGCTTCGGCATTGTTATTGGCAGGAAAAATTGATCTATGCTATGGCATGTACAGCTCGGCCTTATATAGGTTTAATGGATTGAGATCTCATTATGGCTTGAGTCCCTGTGCTGATAATTCGTTCTTTTATGAAGCTGAATATATGGCCAAGTGTGGTAATTATGAAAAAGCAAGTAGTATATTGATTTCCTTCGCTGAGAATAAGTTATCCTATGAGGCGAAGCTAGCATTGTATTTTTCGGTGCAATATGATATCGAAAATGGACTCCAGGACTATGATAAATCCATGGCTACATTGGAAGATATTGCCAAAAGTGAAACCGTGTTGGATCTAAAATATTTTGCCAGATTGGCCCAGGGCGTCGTGTTGCGGTTGCGCAATGATTTCCCTGGTGCTCAATTACTATATGAGTCGATGCTGGAAAAAATAAGTGAAGGACCGCTTTGCAATTATTTGTTGTTTCTCAAGGCTAAGTGCATGTTTGTGCAATCGGTCAAAAGGCGCGAGCTCGTCGATCAGGTTTCCCATATCCTGACGCGGCTCGTCTCAACCCAATCGATGGATGAAAATTTTCGCATAGAAATTGCTGCATTTCAAAAATTTGTCTATCAATCCATAAACGATCAAAAATCTGCCAAAGATCTAATTGGTTCGATCTCAAGCAAATACAATACACCTGGAGCTACGGATGCATTGAATGAAAATGGCAAATATTGGCTTCGGCGTTGTGTTTATGACAGTGGAAATATGGATACCTAGTCTTCGCATATATCAGCACCTATGGCCCTTAATTTATCGTTAAAATGATCGTAGCCTCGGTCCACGTAATGAGTATTCGTCACAATGGTCTCACCCTTGGCCAGTAGGCCGGCAATGTAAAGTGCTGCTCCGGCTCTAAGGTCTGTGGCAGCTAACTCGTTGCCGCGCAAATTACAACGACCATTCACTATCTCTGAATGTCCATTTAATTGGATGTTAGCCTTCATTTTTATCAATTCCGGCACATGGCCAAATCTTTCAGGATATATCTTTTCTTCTATGATGCTTATGCCATTTAGCTGGGTCATTAGCACAGATAATTGGGCGTGAAGATCCGTAGGAAATCCAGGAAATGGCGATGTAATGATATTCATGCAACGCATATCTTCTGTCTTTTTAATGGTGGCTTTGTCTGTTTCGATTTTCATATCGGCTCCGGCTTCCAACAGTGGATTTATCAACGAATCGGAATGCGTTATCCCATTTACTACCAGCTCTTTAGCACAAGCTAAACCTAGAATTACAAATGTGCCAGCTTCTATTCGATCGCAGTCTATGGTGAACTCACAGCCGTGTAATTTTTCCACGCCTAGAACGGTCAGCGTCGATGTACCAATGCCGTCTATTTTGGCTCCCATGGTCGTCAAAAAATTGCATAGACTCACGATTTCGGGTTCGCAGGCTGCGTCGTAAATTATCGTTTGCCCCTGGGCAAGGACCGATGCCATCAACAGATTCGCAGTGCCAGTTACGGTGGGTCCGCATTTGCCTGACATACATACCTTATTGCCTATCAATGCTTTTGTTGATAGATAGATATTGCTGTCGAAGGTAGATACATTTGCACCTAGCATCTGAAATCCTCGGAGATGCAGATCTATGGGCCTAGCTCCTATGACACATCCGCCGGGCATGGGTATGGCAACTTCGTTGGTTCTTCCCAGTAGTGCGCCCATCAAGCAGACCGAGGCACGGATGCGATTCACGTGGCTAGAATCTACCACCGATCGTGGATTTCTTGCCTGGACACTGATTGTTTTGTCAGAAATTGTTTCAACCACAACTCCTAAATCTTTCATTAGGTCTATCATGGAAGAAATGTCACTTAATGCTGGTACATTTTTAATGATACACGATTCAGATGTTAGCAAACATGCCGCCAGTATCGGTAAACAAGCGTTTTTCGAACCACTTATATCTACAGACCCATGCAAAAGTTTCCCACCGGAAATTTTTACAGCATCCATAGTTTCAACTTTCTTCTTTGGTTTTAAAATCTTGATGTATCCTATTGCTTTTTTTATTGCCAGAACCACGGCTTTTGAAGCGACGATTGTGCCTTTTTTCGGTGGTTTTGACGACATTGGCCTCGGATCTTTTCTGAGCCGGTGAAAAGCCAAAAAAAGCCATTATCTTTGAAATAAACGAAGAACATCCGCATTTTTTTCCTCTGGAGGCATTGCCGATGGGATGATTTTTATGTGTTTTCTTCTCGGTGACTTTTTCGTAGGCTCTGGGACATGAATTGCCACTGTATTCTAATTTCATTTCATTTTTGCGAAATTTGTTGCTGATCTCATTTTCACAACATGAAGTGAATTTTTCCGTGCAATGGCTCGAGGTGTTAATATTTGGCATGGAATATGATACATCATCAGGCACATCATGTACTGTTGTGGTTTTTTTAACCAATGGCGACCGCTTGGGTTTAGACAACCCACTATGAAGTTTTGTCGATATGGCATCGGACATAACTTTGGAGGTATCATTCACCACAAAGTCATTGGCCGAAGTCATTGCATTACAACATTTTCTCATAGTATTTCTTGGAACTCTTCCTCTTCTAAGTGAGTTGTGGGGGCGTTCATCGCTGTTATTAGAAATTTTTTCTGTTTTTTCTAATAACACTCCATCACTATCAAAATCACCTTCGATAAAGCCTACTCGGCCCAGGTCATTACTCTTATTTCTCCTAAAATCCGACATCTACGGTCAAAATATAAATTACTCTATGCGTCTAATTTTTACTAATATTAGACTAATCAATCCTACAATTAGTTTTATGAAAATGAATAGCAAGACAAAATAGAAGTATGTTTTTCAATTTATTATATTTTCAGATATCAGTACGATAAAATTGCCACGGCAGTGTAATAAAACACTTGCTTAACACCATGTCTTTAATAAACTGAAGCACCAATAGAGGCCGAATGGATTATAAGGTAGAGGTTGATGTGCTATTGCATGACTTAGGAAAGATTATGAATCTTCAGGGATTATCTTTGGATTCTCATAACAGATGCATTTTAATATTTGATGAAAAAATTGTTGTCAACCTGGAGTTAAATGAAATTACCGGTGAATTAATTTTATATTCCTACGTGGCAGCAGTTCCCTTCGAGGGCAAGGAAAGAATCTTTGAGTTTTTGCTCGAGTCGAATTTTTTTTGGAAAGATTCCAAAGGTGCTACATTATCCATAGATAAGCAGACCCAGACCATTGTGATGTCCTATAAATTTTGTTTACCTTTAAAAGATCCAGAAAAATTTGAAGATTCTCTTGGATTTTTTGTGGATAATGTGGAGTCCTGGGCAAAGCGGGTTGAGTCTATGGCACTTGATGCCGAGGTTGTGGCCCAAGAGAATAATGCTAATAAACTTAATAAAAACGAGGATAGATTTAGATAATTATGGTGGATGGTGTTAAATTTAATGGGGCGTCTGATGCACAGTTTGGTAAAAATAATGCTAAAAAAATCACGAATCCTCTCCAGGCAGACAGTACTAACTTTATGAAATTGGTAGCTTTGGGTCGCGTGAGTAGGCCTGTTGGAAAAATTTCTACCACTCCCAGAACCGTTAGGCAACTGGATAAAGATACTAGTCCAAAGGCTCCAAGGTCTTTGCATGATACACTATATTCCGCTGAGAAGCAAGTGAATACATTTACTCCATTGACTGATAGGAAGATGCGAACCATTTCCAGCGATGAACTACAAAAACAACTGTTAGATGCTCCGGAAAAATAATGCTAAGGCATGGCATCGTTGGCACATCCATTCCAAGAAGCTTGGATTGTGCCTGGTGGCAGTGCACGGAGAACATTTTTTGTGCGAATAGCCCTGCCATATTCGAATAATTCGCCCTGGCCATCGTTTCCGACCAGATCCTCATACCACTTCACAGTGCCATCGGCAAAGCCAATAAATCCTCCTTCTACTTGGCCAAAAAAGCTACCATTATTGTAGGATTGATTTTTTGTATCTCTGTTGCAATAATTACCTGATGGCCAATGCCACTTGCCATCGGTGCCGAGGCCACGAGTCCATAGAATCGGTGTAGAAGGCGGCATATCTATTGGTATATTTATGCATAACACAAAGCAAGTTGGGATTGTGGCAAAATCTTTATCCATGCCATTTTGGTCATTGATTATTCCGATGGGAATTTTCGCAGATTCATCATGCTTCAGCACAGCCTTCAGCATGTAGTCATAGTTTGCCGTGCATAGTTTTGGGCTATTTGGCAAATGATGTTGGTTGACCAGATAGGCAATAAATGCATTGGCATTTTTTTGAAAACTGGTCGATGCAAGGAAGGCATCTATGTCAGTTTCGCTCAATGGATGATTGGTCTGGGCAAGCTGATTTTTATAGGCTGATAGTATCTGCCGCATTGAGTTAGCAATGCTTGTCTTCCTGGAAGATAGGATAGCCTGGGTGACCACTGGGAATATAAGTGATATTAAAGCACCTATGGCACAAATGATAATTAATATTTCTACCAGTGTGAAACTTTTTCGGCCTTTGGAATTGATAATCATGAGTTGTAAATTAAATTGGCGATATTTCCAAGTAATACATGGGATTAGGTATCATTGGCGATATCTGTGCGATCATGTTGGGCTTTTATTTTTTTTTGTTTAAAGTATATATTGTCATCTTTATCTATGGCTATTGTCAATGGTAAACCTTCAACAATATTTCCTTTTAAAAATTCTTCGGACAAAGGATCTTCGATGTATTTCTCTATGGCTCTTCGTAGTGGCCGAGCGCCAAATTTTTTGTCGTAGCCATGTTTGATTAGTATTTCTTTTACGGGCTCTTCCATTTTAAGTTTTATATCCTTTGATTTCAGTCGTTCGACTATCTTTGATATTTCTAAATCGACTATTTTGCTGAGATTATCATGGGATAGTTGACGAAATACGATCATATCTGTCAATCTATTTATAAATTCTGGCTTAAATGCTCGTTTTGCCTCATCAATTATGCTTTCTTTGGCCTTTTGAAAGTCGCTTTCATTGCCTGAACCGAAACCCAATGTCGTGCTTCTTTGCAGAAATTGAGCTCCAATATTGGTTGTCATTATTAGGACTGTGTTGCGGAAATCGACTTTGCGGCCAAGGCTATCTGTAAGGTGACCATCTTCCAGGACCTGAAGTAATATTTGTACCACATCCGGATGGGCCTTCTCAATCTCATCAAAGAGTACGACGGAGTAGGGTTTTCGCCTAACGGCTTCGGTTAATTGGCCTCCTTCATCGTAGCCCACATAGCCCGGTGGAGATCCGATCATCCTGGACATGGCAAATTTTTCCATGTATTCGGACATATCTACCTGGATTAGAGAATCGTTACTGCCGAACATTTTTTCAGCTAATACTTTGGCCAGATGGGTTTTTCCTACGCCGGTTGGGCCAAGGAACATGAAGGCCCCTATGGGTCTTTTGGGATCTTTGAGATCAGCTCTAGATCGGCGTATGGCCCGAGAGACAGCATCAGTGGCTTCTTCCTGACCTATGACCAGACTGCGCAATTCATCGGCCATTTTCAGTAAACGTTCACTTTCCTTTTGTTCTATGCGTAACAATGGTATGCCGGTCCAATTGGATACCACTTTGCAGATATCTTCAGGGCCTATTACCGCCCGATGATCTTTTCTAGATCTGCGCCATTTTTCTAGGACGGAATCCCTTTCTTCTTTCAATTTTTTTTCCTCATCTCGGAATTTGGCTGCGTCTTCGAATTTTTGTTCGGAAATGGCCTTTTCTTTTAGGTTGCATACCTCTTCGACTTTTTTTGAAAGTTTTTCTATCCTTGGTGGACGATTCATGGTGTTTATATGGGCCCTAGACCCGGATTCATCCATGATATCTATGGCTTTGTCAGGCAAGAATCTGCCACTTACATATCTATCAGATAATTTCACTGCCAATTCGATGGCTTCATTGGAGTATTTTACATTATGATGGGCCTCGTATTTATCTCTGATGCCAAAGAGAATTTTCGTCGTATCTTCCACCGTGGGTGGATCAACATATATGGGTTGAAAGCGGCGTTCCAATGCAGCATCTTTTTCTATGTTTTTCCTGTATTCCGATATGGTCGTGGCCCCTATGCATTGGATTTCTCCACGAGATAATGCTGGTTTCAAAATATTTGATGCATCCATGGATCCTTCGGAGGAGCCGGCGCCAACGATAGTATGGAGTTCATCGAGAAAAAGTATCACATTGCGATTTCGCCGAATTTCTTCCATGACGGCCTTCAATCTTTCTTCGAATTGACCGCGATATTTGGTGCCGGCGACCATCAATGCCAAATCAAGGGTTATGACCTTTTTGCCGGTTAGAAGATCCGGAACATTTTCGTCGGCGATGGCCTGGGCAAGGCCTTCGGCTATGGCTGTTTTGCCAACGCCGGCTTCGCCAATTAATGCCGGATTGTTCTTAGTTCTTCGACAAAGAACCTGGATTGTTCGTTCTATTTCTTTTGCTCGGCCTATGACCGGATCCAGCTGGCCTTCTCTGGCTAGGGCGGTGAGATCTCGACCGAAGGCTTTAAGAGCAGGTGTTTTTTGTTCCCGTTGGGTGAGAGATTGGCAATGGCCATATTCCGGCGAATCATCATCATCATCGTCATCGGAATCATCGGAATTTTTTGGTGCTTGGAGTCCGACAAAGTTTGGATCTAGCTCGGATAAAATTTCATTTCTGCAGGAGTCTATATTTATGCCCAGCGCGGTTAGTACTTTGGAAGCAATGCCTTCGGTTTCTTTAAGCAGGCCAAGCAATAGATGTTCAGTGCCTATGTATGGATGATTTAATGCCTTAGCTTCGTTTGCTGCGGCTATGAGAACTTTTTTGACTCTGGGTGTGAATGGTATGGAGTCGACATATTGACCGGCCGTTGTGTCATCTTCGTGGATCACATCGGAAATCATTTCCTTGACCTTCTGTTTTATATCGTCTCTATCCACGTTAAGGTTTTGCAGAACATTTATTGCTATGCCTTGGCCTAGTTCAATTAGGCCCAGCAGTAGATGTTCTGTGCCCACATATTTTTGACCAAGTTGATCAGCTGTCTGCCGGGCCAGCACCAGCACTTGCTGGGCTCTTGGGGTAAAATTCATCGGTGTTGAACTCATGGAATATTGTAGTATACAATATAAGTTGTTAAATCAATCAAAGAATGGAAAGTAATTTGTCAAAAAATCTAATTTATTTACTTTGAGTGGCTAAGATATTCTGAAATTGTGCTCAATATTTTTGCAAGTTGTGATTTTGTTAGACCATAGGGAGGCATTAGATAGATGATATTTTTTACTGGTCGTAGCCAAACGCCTTTGGCTAGGCAAAATGATGTAAAGCGTTCTCTGTCAACAGGTTTGTCCATTTCTACCACACCAATGCTGCCCAGGACTCGCTGATCTTTTACTCCCGAAAGGTTTTTTAACTGTGCTAAGTGGATTGTAATTTGATCCTGTAGGGCAAGAACTTGACCATGCCAATCCTGTTTAGATAGCAGTGAGAGGCTTGCGATGCCAGCAGAGCAGGCTAGGGGATTTGCCATGAAGGTGGGGCCATGTAGGATTGGATTACCATGGCCTATGCTGTCGGTGATTTTTTCTGTGGTTAGTGTTACGCCTAGGGACAAAGCTCCGCCGGTTAGGCCTTTGCCCAGGCACATTATATCCGGCTGAATTCTAGCAAAATTACAAGCAAACATCTGACCGGTGCGGCCAAAGCCGGTGGCTATCTCATCGGCGATTAGGAGCACATGATATTTTGTACAGAGATTTCTGAATATTTCCAAATACTCCTTGGCATAGAACCAAAAACCTCCGGCGCATTGAGCTATAGGTTCAAATATCATTCCGGCTATTTCCTGGCTGTAGGCAACGAAAAATTTTTCATATTTTTTTATTTCCTTTTCCTTGTCGAAAGTTTTTCCGAAGCCATGGGTTGGTTTTGGCAGGAATATTTGTTTGGGTAAAATTGCTTCAAATGGTCTATGCATACCATCGATGGGATCGCAGACGGACATGGCCCAGAGAGTATCGCCATGGTAGCCACCGGCCAAAGAAAAAAATTTTGTTTTATTTTGGTTTCCAATGCTCTGCCAATATTGTATTGTTATTTTCATTGCCACTTCAACGGCCACCGAACCGGAATCGGAGTAGAATATTTTTTGCAGATTTTTTGGTACAATTTCTAGTAGTCTTTGGCCAAGTTCTACGGCTGGTTCATGGGTAAATCCGCCGAACATGATGTGGGAAAATTTATTGATTTGATCTATCAAATGATCATTTAATTGACGATTATTATGGCCGTGTATGGCAGTCCACCAGGAGGATATACCATCTACAAGTTGTTTTCCATCAGCTGTGTGCAGTTCGCAGCTCTGGGCATAGATTAGATGCTCCACTGGTTGCGGATTTTTTGGAGAATCGTAGGGATGTAACAGGTGTTTTCTATCGAAGGCGATGATATTTTTTGAAGTTTCCGTCGATTTTTTGAACAATCCGATGTCAATCATTAAATTGCCGATGGACTCAAAATCAATGGGGCTAATTATATCTTTGGAAGCCAGACATTTCATGAATGGAATTCCAATGCATTTCAAACCACTAAGCGAAGAGATTTGATTGATATTATCGTCCAGAATGTATTGGCTATCTTCAGCGGAAAACTTTGGTTGATTCATGATCACGGCAGCGATGGTTAGTCCATTTCGCTTCAGTTCGTTGATCGAAAGTAATGCGTTATTTATTGCGCCCAGGCGATTTTTTGCCACCACCAGAACCTGGGTGGACAGTGCCATCATTAGGTTTAGCATGGTGGACCCATTGGTGTCTATGGGTACCAGTATTCCGCCGGCGCCTTCCATTATCAGTAGGTCATTTTTTTTACCGATTTCTTTTATTTTTGAAATCAAATTGGATAGATCTATTGTACGGCCTTCAAGTTTGGCTGCCAGTGCAGGAGAGCATGGAGTTTTAAACCATTCTAGGCAATGAATTTCGTATTCATTGGGTAGATCTGAAACAGCTCGATGGTATAGATACGTGTCTGATAAAAAATCATTGGGATTGCAGCCGGTTTGTATTGGTTTTAGGATGGCAACTTTAAGGCCTTGTTTGATTGCTTGGCGGAACAATGCCGATGCGATTATTGTTTTTCCGACATCCGTATCGGTGCCGGTTACGAAAAGTGGTTTTTCTATTCTCATTCTTGAAATGTTAGACCGAGATTTTTGATATTTTCTAGATCCTTTGTGATGGATTCGCCGCTGGTGGTCAAATAATCTCCGATCATGACAGCATCAGCTCCGGCATGGAAAATTTCGTATTGCCTAGGGCCGAGAATGTTCTTTCGGCCGCCACAAATTCTAATGCTTATATCTTTGAGAATTAGTCTAAAGATCGCTACTATTCTGAGTGCTTCGTCGGCATCCAATGGTGAAAGCCTTTCAAAAGGCGTACCCTTGTGCCTGTAGAGGAAATTGATTGGAACGCTATTGGGTTTCAATTTATAGAGTTCGAAGGCAAAGTCCACTCGATCATTCCAGGTTTCTCCGCAGCCGAATATTCCTCCGATGCAGGTTTCCATACCGACTTTTTTTGCATTTTTAGCTGTGGCTAGTCTATCGCGCCACTTTTGGGTGGTGCATATTTTTGGATAAAACCCTTCGGATGTTTCCAGGTTATGATGAAACCGTGTCAAACCGTTTTGTTTTAATTTTTTAAGATCATCGAGGCTCAATCTACCCAGCGATCCGCAAATGCGATGTTTATCCTTAGAGTCTAAACCATTTAGTACCTGGGCCAGAGATTCCACATCCTGTGGCCCGAGTTTTCCGCCACTGGTAACAATGCCACATTTGTTTGCACCGGATGTTAATACCTGCTGTATTTTTTCCCTAAGAGTATCGCCATCAAGAAATTTATATGTATCCACCTGAGTTTTATGGAATGAGCTCTGGGAGCAGAACTTACAGTCCATGTCACAAATTCCGGATCGGGCGTTAATTATTCCACAAAGGTGAATTTTATTACCAAAATACTTTTCTCTCAAAGCGTTAGCTTTTTGAAACAGTTTTCCATTGGGCCAATTTCTGGCCATATTTAGCGCAACTCTCTTCGTTAGCATACCTTTGCTATGGTGTAGCTATGCATGCCAAAAGTCAATAGGCAAGGGTAATAAAATATATCCATCGCAAGGCATGAAAAATATGTTTGGCCTAATATAACAAGATAGGTAAGTCGGATTATTACTTTATGGCTTACTATATATTATTTACTTATCCACATGTCGTATATGGCGTCAAATACCGATTCAATTGTTGGCCGCAGCCAGGGCTCCTCGGCAAGCATGGATGCAAGCAATGGAGCCATTTTATCAATGGTTTTGGCATCGTAACATTGTTTAGTGTGCTTATCCATTTTGTTATTTAAATTTGATAATTTTCCTTTAAAATATTTTATTCTAATGTCCAAATGTAAATCGTCCTCGATGTTTTCCTGAGCTATGGTTGGGGAATTTTTATCGATTTCGCTTTGAAGTTCCTTTAGATATTTATTTGATTTACTGTTATAGAATAATTTGTAAATGAGTCTTGTACCAGAAACTCCAAACCAGAATGATAATAAACAATTGCCAGCAGAGTATATGTCGTAGCTCGGAGATGCTTTCCGATTTTGTATATTATCCTGAAATTTTAAGAATTTCTGTTTGTTTTCCAAAAACATTTCTTGTTCTTTTAGATAATCATATTTTTTTCCCAATTGCTGCAATAGGTCAAGAATTTGCTTTTCTCTTTCGGTCAATGGTTTAGAATTTTCAGACTTTGCTTTTAATAAAGGCAAATTACTTTGATCGGCCAAGACATCGATGCTTTTTTTCAAAGAATCGGCCTGGGCTTCATTGGAAAATTCATAGGGATTAAGCCCGAGAATTCCATTGGCCATGGAGTTATCGATGGCGTTATTTATATTGGTTATATGGTCTTCAACGGTTTCTATCTTTTTTTCCATGATAGCT
>JAIRTH010000008.1 GCA_031255005.1 Puniceicoccales bacterium
AGATCAAAGTCCAAGGTCGTGAATTTTGCGGGTAATCTCGATGGCCACTTCCAGCACACGATAGCCTAAACTGATATCCACCTTTGGAGTCCCACGGCTCACAACGCATTTCACAAATGATTCCAACTCAAGCTTTAATGGCTCATCTTTTTCTATTGGGACGATCTCTTTTTCCAGGCCAAGCCGAGTTTTTCTAAACATATGTCCAGCTTGATTCATAAAATCCAGCGAAATATATGTATTTTTCTGAAAAATCCTGATCTCGCGCACCTTTTTTTCGCTCACCCGACTGGCATTTATATTCGCTACACAGCCATTCTCAAAATTTATCCTGGTATTTGCAATGTCTTCACTCGCCGATAGAACTTTTACACCGATGGCATCGATTTTTTTGATCTTTGAATGGACTAACTCCAGAACCACACCAAGATCGTGTATCATAAGATCAAGAACCACACCAACTTCTGATCCTCTTGGACTATAAGGCGCCAATCGATCCGCTGTTATAAATCTAGGATCATCGGCAGTCTTACCTAAAAATTCCATCACAGGATTATAGTGTTCTATGTGGCCGACCTGGATGATGTTTCCATTCTTCTTGGCGGCATCTAAAATCGACGACGCCTCAGATAAAGAGGAACATAGAGGTTTTTCTATCAACAAATGGCAATTCTTACTCAACAACCTAAGTGCCACATCGCAATGTTTATCCGTGGGAACAACCACACTCACCGCGTCACAGGCTTCGCCTAATTCCTCAATCGATGTAAAATTTCCACAGCCATAGGATTTAGAAATTTCCTTTGCCCGATCGTGATTGCTATCACATATGCCAATTAACTCACACCCACTCAACGAGTTATATATTCTCGCATGATGTTGTCCAAGATGGCCGACCCCAACGACACCGCACTTCAATAGCGAAGTCATCTTTTTCGACCCAAAGTATTCTGATCAATCCAATGCCTCAATACAGGCGGAATTTTCACTGTGCCATCTTGCTGTAAGTTATTCTCTAACAACGCCGCAAGCACCCGAGGCACCGCCAAAGCAGAACCATTCAGTGTATGGACAAATTCCAGCTTGCCGGACTCCTTCGATCTAAACCTCATGCCGGCGCGTCGAGCCTGAAAATCGGTGAAATTGCTGCAACTTGAAACCTCAAGCCATCGACCCTGCCCACCAGCAAAAACTTCCAAGTCATACTGCTTGCTGTGCGGAAATCCCATGTCCCCGGTGCATATGTCCAGCACCCTATAGGGCAGATCAAGTTTCTGTAAAAGACTCTCCGCGTTTGACTTAAGCTTCTCCAATTCATCGAAACTATTATTCGGATTAGCCCATTTTACCAGCTCAACCTTGTCAAATTGATGCAGTCGATTTAAACCGCGCACATCCTTTCCCCAACTGCCAGCCTCCCGTCGAAAACATGGCGTGTAGGCACACCGACGCACCGGCAACTCCTCCTCGTTAAATATCTCGTTCCTGAAAAAATTCGTAACCGGCACCTCGGCTGTGGGAATGCAGTAATAATCATCCACATTCGCGTGATACATTTGTCCTTCTTTATCAGGCAGTTGCCCCGTCGCCATGGCGCTATCTGCATTTACTAAAATCGGCGGCATGAATTCAACATATCCATTTTTTCTCGCCTCGTCTAAAAAAAACGATATTAGCGCCCGAACCAATCGCGCCATATCTCCTATGTAAAACGGAAAGCCGGAGCCTGTAACCTTCACTCCCCGAGGGAAATCCAGATAATCGCCAAACCAGTGAATGTCGTAATGAGGCACAGAAAATTTCGGTATTTTTTTCAAATCGCCCCAGCTATAAACGATCCGATTCTCTGCCTCATTTTTTCCCACCGGCACAGAGGAATGAGGCACATTAGGTATGTTCAAATACAACGACTTCCAATACTCTTCTAGCCTTTTAAACTCCAAATCCAACTTCCCTATCTGGTCAGATATCAACCTCAATTCCGTGACTTTTTCGCAAAACTCTGCTGACCTTTTCTCGAGCTTCGCCATACTATCGTTGGCAGCATTCTGCCTCGCCCGCAAATCCTCTATTTCCGCCAACATTTCCCGACGCTTCCTGTCCGTTGTCAAAAATCCATCCAGATCACACCGGAATTTTTTCTTGGAAATACCATCTTTTACTTCCTCGGAATACTCACGTATATATTTCAAATCCAACATGTTATAATACTTCTAAATTTTTATTCGCCATCGACTTTCGGTTTTTAGCACCAAGTCGCCGCAGTTCTTCACATTGAGAAATTAAGCCACCATTGCCATTTATTTTTGGCAAAATTTTAGCAGAAAACTGATCATTGACCTTCAAAAACAACCGATTTAAATCTTCCATTGCCTCGAACAACCCAACGCATTTATCATAGAGTCGTCCTCCACGTTCGGCGATTTCCTTGGCATTTTCATTCTGCTTCTCAACCTGCCACATGGATTTTATAAGCCTCAATGTCAGGAATAAAGTAGATGGGTATACTGGTATAACTCCTTTATCTCGAGCATATTGCGCCACATCACGACCACCAAATTGGCTAGCTTGAGCTTCGTTAAAATAGGCCGCAGTCACATAGGCCGACTCGATGGGAATAAACATCAACAAAAACGGGCAAATCTCCACATTGCCCTCCATATCATGATACTTGGCCACCTCGTCGATATGTTTCTTGATCGATATCCTGTGCTCATTCAATGACTTAGATTTTTCTACATCGCTGGTCGCATTCACAAATCTCTCATAGGCTGAAAGCGACACCTTGGCATCTATCAGCACCCATTGATTCTGTGGCAGCTTAACCAAAAAATCTGGCTTTGCCACGGCATTGTTCAGCTTTAAATTCATGCCACTGCCCTGGCATATGAAATCACCGCACTGCTTCGATAACCCAGCACTTTCCAGCAGATTTTCCAACTGAATTTCTCCAAAATCACCCTGGACTTTCGAATCACAACGCAGTGCATTGGTGAGATTTGAAGCCTCGGTCTGCATTTTTTCAACATTTTCAAACAACACCTTCAATTGACAGGCAAGTTCTGTCCTGGATTTCGATTCTGGTAAAAAAATATCGCGCTTAAACGAATCGAATTCCGCCTTTATCTTATCCACCATAGCGCCAATTTCCTTGGTTGTCTCCTCGGAAAATTTTGATTTCTTTGCCTCAAGAATCTCCTGGGAGAGATTGCGAAGCTCAATCTTAAGTCGTTCTCGTCCATCTTCTATTTGTACCTTTGTTGCCTCCAACGCTGCATTTTTATTACACAGCTCCGTGGCCTGACTTCTAAGCTCAGCCAATGCCATCGCCTGTTCATTAAGTCGTTGCTCAGCAACCACTAACCTGCCATACAGCTCAGACTTCTGTTTCAAATATTCATCCCGCTCGCATCGAACTTGCTCCAAAGTTTTTCCAATGGAACCTAACTGATCATTGTACCTGCCATGGCTCAATATACAGACAATCACCACCGAAATTAATGCGGTAGACAAAAACCCAAGCAACAAAGCCATAGTAAAATTCAGCTGGGGTTCAATGAACGCTCCATGGTCTCAAATTTTTTCATGCATTCCGGCAATTTCTTCATTGCCGACATCTGTCTAATGAAATCATCATATTTTCTTGCCGGAGATCCAATTATAATGCCTTCACCTTCAACATCTTTTGTCACGCCTGCCTGGGCACAAATCTTGACACCATCGCCAATGGACAAATGGCCAGCAATACCTGCTTGCCCACCAATCATCACATAATTGCCAAGCTTACTACTACCAGCTATGCCGGCCTGGGCAACAATTATACATCCTGCACCTATCTGCACATTGTGCGCCACCTGTACAAGATTATCTATTTTCGTACCACGACCAATGATAGTCGACGCGATCCTTCCTCGATCTATGGTGGTATTTGCGCCGATGTCAACCTCATCTTCAATGATCACATTTCCAATATGCGAGATTCTATTATGTTTTCCATCGACCATTTCATAACCAAATCCATTGGAACCAATTACAGCACCTGAACATATCCTAACATTTCTACCAATCACAGATCGTGCCATTATGGTAACATTCGGATCAATCACTGTATTTTCCCCGATCTCTGTATCACAACCGATGAAAGTGCCAGCTCCTATGATCACCTTATCCGCAATCTTAGCACCTTCTTCTATAACAACTTTCGGCCCAATTGCCAAGGAATTTCCAAGCTTCACTGATCCATGAATTATGGCAGTTTCATCGATGCCACTGTAAGTATTATGGTATAAAATCTTCTCAATTTTTTCACAAATTAAACCCATGCTATAGGATGGATTGCGACAAAGCACAAATATTTGTCCTTCTTTTGGAAATAGTTGTATATTACCAGGCACCAAAACCATCGATGCCGATGTATTCTGCAAATCAGCTAAATATTCTTTGCTCCTGCAGAACGACAAATCACCGGGGCCTGCTTCATCCAATGAAGCAACTCTATTTATGCTGACAGAAGACCGGCCAATAACACCTTCTGGATCAATAATCGAAATAATTTCATTAAGAGAAAACTTCCATTTCATAAGCAGTTTAGCATTTTTTAATATTGCACCACCATATGTCAATTGCGATAATCAGAAACTTTATAAAATAAATGGTGGTGAGGGAGCGATTCGAACGCACGAAGAGCGAAGCTCGACAGATTTACAGTCTGCACCCTTTAGCCACTTGGATACCTCACCGGATCAATGGATGCCAGGAATACGATTAGCCATCCGTTTGGCAAGAACTTTTTGAATGGATCTATCATTTATAAATCCTGGTTACCCTAGACGATAGAGCACATAGACTTTCCCGAAGTATTTTCCGGCCGGCTCTACTAAATTCGCCGATAGTAATACCATTAGCGGCATCGCCACCTAGCCATAAAACCTCATCTCCGACCTTCGCCGAAGGACAATCATTTAGTTTTATCATTGTTTGATCCATGGCCACCCTACCAATCACCGGACAACTATGGCCATTGATGATACAGCGACCGGTGTTTGTAAAATCAACGGGAATTCCATCGGCATAGCCACAGGATAGTACTCCGATCTTTGCACTCTCTGTGGTTTCATACATGCCATCATAGCTAATTTTTACGCCGGCCGGAACGTTTTTTATAAGAGCAACTTTACTTTTAAGACTAAAAATTGGCCTAATCCCAGATCTAAGCAATTCCTCATCATGCACTTCGGACGCAATTCCATATTGCATTGCCCCTACTCTCACGCCATTGCAAACACCATCGGATATACAATTTTTAACGGCAAAGCTACTGCTTTCATGGATCATCAGATTTTTCATTGGCCAGCTAAAATTTTTCAACCAGGCTCTAAAATTTTTCCGTTGAAATGATGTATAATTCTCATCTTTATCCACATGGGATAGATGTGTCGCAATGCCACCGATTTTGACATGGCCATCGCTGCATAGCCTGCGCAATCTATCCACATTATTTTCATGCCAAAAACCAATCCGCCCCATCCCGGTATCGATTTTTAAATGCACTTCGGCTATTTTATCCATGGCCTTTGCCATTAGAATTATGCGTTCCAATTCTTCATCGGTCGATACAAACGGAATGAATTCGCTATGGACTATGGCTTCAATTTCATCGGGTAACGGAGTGCTTAGTATGATGATTTTAGCCTCCTTGGAATGATTTTTTATTTCCATGGCTTCGGTTAGATTTGCCACAGCAAAGGCATCGACCAGATCCCAGGATTTTTTCACCAACTCCGGGGCTCCACAACCGTAAGCATTTGCCTTGACTACAGATAGATATTTCGTGCCGATGGGTAAACTTTTTTTTATGTTTATTATATTAGCGCGAAATACATCCAAATCGATTTCAATCCAGCAGCGCATACCACAAACTAACCACTCCTTGGATCTATGATATGGCACATTGATGGCCTATTTGCAAGAAAATAAAATAGATTTTTCTGAATCTGATTAGCTATTACCTTCGGAACAACGTCATTTAATCATTCGTCAAAATTGCCCATTTCTTCTTGATTTTCATATTGACGTTGATTTTTCGAACGGCCATCTTTCCGAGTATCGTTTGGTTGACTATCATCTTTGATGTTAATTTCCACGAAGGTTATTTCCTTCAAATTATCAATAAGATGTTGCCTAAGTTCACCTTGCCTTCCCATTAGAAAAAAGGCCGATTCAGAAACAGCAACATTGAATTGCACATTTAATTTTGGGCCATCCTTGGCTATGAAAATTTCTGTGCCTGGGAGGATATCATTTTTTAGCTGAACTCTGACTTCCTGCTTGGCATCCAAAGCAGCATTCGAAATCAAGATCCGATTAGCAATTTCTGAGCTTATTTTAACTATGGTTTCTGCTGCAAATTTTGACGATGCAGATGCTTCGGAAATGCTTTGCATGGAAGACAAAATCCTTTCACCAGTGGACATTTTAGCCGGATCCATATTTAGATCATCAAATTTTCCCAATGGCTTAGTTTTATCATCATCATCCATTTTTGTAGTCTGCATCCTAGTGTCACGATTTTCCATCGATCGCTGACCAGCCGTTCGATCAGTTCCATGGCCGAAAGCATTTTCCTGGCCCGATGCGCCGAGCTTCTGCCTTACGGCGGCTTCGTCCGCAACTTCTCCGATGCGACCAGTTCCATGGCCGAAAGCATTTTCCTGGCCCGATGCGCCGAGCCTCTGCCTTCCGGAGACTTCGTCCGAAACTTCTCCGATGCCACCAATTCCATGGCCGAAAGCATTTTCCTGACTTAGCAAAGCATCTTCCTTGGCCGATGCGCCGAGCTTCTGCCTTACGGCGGCTTCGTCCGTAACTTCTCCGATGCGACCAGTTACATGGCCAAAAGCATTTTCCTGACTTAGCAAAGCATCTTCCTCGGCCGATGCGCCGAGCCTCTGCCTTCCGGAGACTTCGTCCGATACTTCTCCGATGCGATCAGTTCCATGGCCGAAAGCATTTTCCTGACTTAGCAAAGCATCTTCCTTGGCCGATGCGCCGAGCCGCTGCCTTCCGGAGGCTTCGTCCGCGACTTCTCCGATGAGAACAGCTCCAGTGCGAAGTG
>JAIRTH010000009.1 GCA_031255005.1 Puniceicoccales bacterium
GAGATTCGGGCTATTGTCCATGGCTCCCCAGGGTCAGGATGTTTTATTTTCCGAAGAGCGGGTAGAATTTGGCCGAAATTTTTGCAATAAACTGTGGAACGCCTTTCGGTTTAGACAAACTTCTTTTGCAGAACAAGATAAGACCATCGAAGGAATTTTTTCCAAAATAGATCCTAAGAAAATTTCCCAGATAGATGTGGCCATATTGACCCAAATGTTAAAGAGCCTAGTAGAATTCGAAGAAGCCTTGGCTGAATATGAATTCAATAAGGCCGTACAGATAATTTACGCGTTCTTCTGGAAAGACTTTTGTGACTGGTACCTGGAAGTATCTAAGATAAACCGAAGCCCATCGACCATTGCAATATACGATCTAATTCTAAGGCAATGTCTACTGGTCTTGCATCCATTTATCCCATTCATAACCGAGGAATTATGGCACGCAGCAGGCTATGGAAGTGGATTCATAAACGATGTAAAATTAGCTACACCGACAGACCTATTAAGAAATATAAATGCCATCGGCCTAGAATTGAGCGAAGATTCTCTGCTTGAAGTTGCTGTGGTTAGAGAATTTATATCATCAGCCAGATCTTTGAAATCCAAATATGGATTGGCCGCCAAAAAAGACCTGACTTTTTATTATAAAGCAGCCGATGATCCGAAGGCCATCCTGGTCCGACACGGCAAAATTATTCAGCATTTCATTGGTGCAGAAAAACTCATAGAAACTGATTCGCCCATGGACCTGCCAGCAACCCTAAGTTCTGCCATAGTGATATATATGGATCTGGCCGGACAAATAGATTTGGCCAATGAAAAACAAAAAATCTTCGACGAACTTCAAAAAATCACCCAATTGATAGCGAAAAATCAATCAAAATTGAATGATAGCCTATTCATGAGCAAGGCTCCACCACAGGTTATCCAGGGCGCCAAAAAATTACTAGAAGAAAATCTAAAAAAACAGATTGAACTTAAATTCCTATTAGATTCACTAAATTCGCTGAAAATATGAGCAAAAAACATGCAATCTCTCCATCACGGTCGGAAAACTATCCGGAATGGTATCAACAAATCATCATCGCCGCAGACCTGGCTGAGCCCAGTGTGGTCCGGGGATGCATGGTAATAAAACCTTGGGGTTACGCGATTTGGGAAAATATGACCGCTGCTTTAGATGGCATGTTCAAGGCCACTGGCCATAAAAATGCCTACTTTCCGCTATTCATTCCTCTCAGACTTTTGGCCAAAGAAGCCGAGCATGTGGAAGGATTTGCCAAAGAATGCGCCGTGGTAACCCATTCCCGCCTAGAAACTAACGAATTAGGAATGTTGATTCCGGCTTCACCTTTGGAAGAACCACTAATCGTCAGACCAACTTCTGAAACCATTATCGGAGAATCATTTGCGAAATGGATCCAATCCTATAGAGATTTACCTCTATTGATCAATCAATGGGCCAATGTGGTACGCTGGGAAATGCGGACACGAATGTTTCTTCGAACATCAGAATTTCTTTGGCAAGAAGGACATACAGCACATGAAACGTCAGAAGAAGCCATCGAAGAAACCCAGCGTATGTTGGAATGCTACAAAAAATTTGCCGAAGATTTTGCAGCCATGCCGGTCATTTGTGGCCGTAAGAGTGACTCAGAACGATTTCCAGGAGCGGTAGATACCTATTGCATCGAGGCGATGATGCAAGACAAAAAAGCTCTCCAAGCTGGCACATCCCATTTCTTGGGCCAAAATTTTTCCCGAGCAGCGAACATAAAATTCACAACCCGAGATGGCTCGGAAGACTTTGCCTGGACCACTTCCTGGGGAGTATCGACCCGCCTGATGGGCGGCCTCATCATGACTCATTCGGATGACGATGGCCTAATCTTACCGCCAAAGCTGGCTCCACTCCAAGTGGTTATATTGCCTATTATCCATAGCGAATCCTCCAAAAATGAAATACTAAAAAATTGTGATGAATTGAGCCAGAAGATGGCGGAAAAGATTTTTAATGATAAAGCCATAAAGATTGAAATCGACGACAGAGATCTACGCGGTGGCGATAAATTATGGAGTTGGATAAAAAAAGGTGTTCCAATTATTATAGAAGTAGGTAAAAGGGACATAGCCAACGAATCCATCACCTATACTCGCCGAGATAATTTGACAAAAACATCGGAAAAATTATCAAATTTCATTCAAGATCTTCCAACGATACTAAGTTCCATACAGGATAGCATGTTCAATAAAGCTTTGGCATTTCGAGAAAAAAATACCATAGAAATGAACTCAGAAAAAGAATTTCAGGAATTTTTTAGCAATAAAAATCAAGCCAGCGGCTTTGCTAAATCCTTCTGGGCTGGATCAAAGGAAATCGAAGAACGCATAAAAAAAGACCTTGGTGTAACACTAAGATGCATCCTGCAAGACAGTTACAATTCAGGGAAATGCCCATTCACCGGCAATCCAAACAAACATCAGGTAATTTGGGCAAAATCTTATTGATTTCGCCACTACAGCCTTTTATGCTAAGGCGGCAATCGACCATGATCAACATAAAAAATTTAACATTTAATCTAGGCAGCCGTGTACTTTTCGACGACATATCTGTCTCTATTCCAGATAACTCAAAAATTGGTGTGGTCGGACATAATGGCTGTGGTAAAACGACATTGTTTCGATTAATCCTCGGAAAAGAATCTTTGGATGGCGGTGAAATAATCATTCCAAATAGGCAAAAAGTTGTGACAGTCCATCAGGAATTGCCTGATAAAAACCAAACGATATTGGATCTCGTGTTATCTTCTAACGCCGAACTGATAAACCTCAAATTCATGATAGATAATGAAGAAGATGGCGCGGCTTTGGCAGAATTATACGAACAATTCGAAACCATTGGTGGATTTACTGCCGAGAGTCAGGCTTCGGCCATACTGGCCGGCCTGGGATTTTCATCAAGCGATATATTGAAACCACTTTCTGAATTTTCAGGTGGCTGGCAGGTCCGGGCTGCTCTGGCCGCAACTCTCTTCGCACCATCGGATATTTTATTGTTGGATGAACCCACAAATCATCTGGATTTTGAAACCTGCGCCTGGTTGAAAAACTATCTATGCAAGCTAAATAAATCAATTTTAGTCATAAGCCATGAACGCGATTTATTAAACAGCCTATGCGATAAGATCTTGCACGTGAGCAATTCTTCCATCAAACTTTACTCTGGCAACTACGACACCTTCGAAGAAACCCGGGCAAGGAGATTGCAGGAATTGTCGAAAAATATAGAAAAGCAGGAAACTTCGCGCAAACATCTGCAGGCCTTCGTGGATAGATTTAGATACAAGGCTTCAAAGGCCAAACAGGCCCAAAGTCGGATAAAAATGTTGGAAAAAATGGAAGCACTTCCAAAAATCCCGCCGGAACGTTCTACCAAATTTGAATTCCCACAACCATCTGTAATAGATCGACTTCTAGTTCAAATAAAGGGTTGTTCTGTGGGCTATGGAGATAAGATTGTCATTGGAGATGTGAATCTGAAAATTGATATCACTGATCGCATTGCCATACTCGGCGCCAATGGCAATGGCAAATCAACTCTAGTAAAATTGATGGCTAATAGAATCAACCCCTTGGCCGGCTCCATTGGATTTGCCAGAGGGCTAAAATCAGCCTATTTCTCTCAGCAGCAAACAGATGAATTACAATTAGATCAAACACCCTACGAAACATTGAGTGCAGCCTTACCTGGCGAAAAGGAGCAAAGTGTCCGTAGCCAATTGGCCAGGTTCGGGTTGACTCAGCAACGAGCAGATACGAAAGTATCTAAGCTATCGGGCGGCGAAAAAACTCGACTGCTACTCTCCGTAATAACAAGAAATTCTCCACATATTTTAATTCTTGATGAACCTACAAACCATCTAGATATAGAAGCAAGAGAAGCACTTATCGATGCCATAAATAAATATACCGGCGCACTGATATTGGTAACTCATGACTTTCACACCATCGAAGCCACCTGCGATCAATTGTTAATAGTCAAAGACCATCTATGCCAGCCCTTCGATGGCGACCTAAATGATTATATTGACCACATTTTGCGCGACCAAAAGGAATCTGGTAACTCTCAGAAAAAATCTGAGAAATCACAACGAAACAGCCACAAAACATCGACTAAAAATGGAAAGAACGAAAAAAAGCTTAAGGAATTGGAAGCAGAAATAGAAACCTGCAATTCGAAAAAATCAGAATTGGAAGCCATGCTACATCATAGCTATTCATCAGATGTTTTTAAAAAATTATCTGAGTTGGAAAAAAAATTATCTGAACTTGAAGCCAAATGGACCAGTTTATATGAAAAAATATGAAAACACCATCCTGGTTCGTGGTAAATATGTAATAAATCCGAAAAAATGGTTCTCTAAAAAACAAAAAATAATATTTTAAAAAAAATGAATCCACAAAAATTCGCCACTTTTATTGGGACCAAAACCGATGCCATCGCATTAATTTTGTTATCGTGATGATGATTGACCACCAACGACCTATGACCATCAACAGGCTATGACATTGGCAGCAAATTCTAAGCAGAATCTTGTGATTGAACCTGTGTTGAGTTATTGCTAATTACACTTTCCACCTCTTTTTTGGCTTCATCTATACAATGACTTAATTTGTTAGCTGTATCTCTATATACAGCTAATTCGCGATGATTTGTATTTACATGATTAGTTACAAATCTATTTATTGAATTTTCACTGAACTTTTCTCCTAATTTTTCTAATATCTTCAATGACTCACTTTCGCCTTTCTTCGCTGCTTCAGTAATCATTTTTGCAACATCTTTTTCATTAAAATCAACATTCTTTTGCATATATGTAAATATTTCCTTAACCATAGCCATACTCGTTTTTATATCAGTCTCTCCTTCCTTAGCCATATCGTTGACTACATTCGCTATATCCATGGCAATGCGCGCATAGCCTATCGCAGCGGCTGCTGAGTTAAGTATCGCGCTTACTTCTTGAGGAATCTCAGTATTTGAATCTTTTACGCTATCGTCAGAATTATATTGCATTGCAATGCCTGTGATAATAGCACTAGATTCATTGGTAAATTTCGAAACTAAGTTAAGTATGGCCGTCATCTCATCCAGATAGGAATCTAGTTTTCCATCGCCCATCTGACTTAGTATCAAAGAAAATGTATCTTTCATCTTTTGGGAAATTTGGCTTAAATTATTACTTTTTATTATATCCCAAATTTCACGAAACCCAATGCTAACCTTGCTATCAGATTTAAAATCTGCCTTTGCTCTGGCTATGAGTGATTGCAATCTAATGCCTATATCAGCGACAGTTTCTACTGTTTTTGCAAAAGTGTTCACCTTTGCAATCAATGAGCCTATGATAGGTAATTCAAAATTAGTCTTTGATTTAATAAATTTCGTAACAATCCCAATAAATGCCAAATAATTAGTAGCAGCAGATATGGCGTGTAATAATTTAAATTTAAATGATATATCATTGGTGGCTTTTCCCTTAAGTTCTGAATTTGCACCACCTATACAAAAAGCTATACCAATACCACCACCTATGAGCAAACATCCACCAGCTCCAGTAAGAATAGAAGCCGCTAGACCGATGCCACCAAGTACATAACCGGTTATCTTTAAAGCTTTACCAATTTCTGCCAATCTCTCTGTTCTGCCAAAAATTGTGGCATTTTTATAACCAAGCCTACCCCTACCAGACATGGATTGTAATGTGGATGCCATGACATTTTCCAAAGACCTACGCTTAAATATTGAAATTTTTTCCGGATTGGCACTTGCACTTTTCATCCCTTCTTTTATGGCATTAATTATATCTTTTTTTACACTAGAGTTGCTTAATTCACCTTTAAGCAAGACTAGTTTGTCTGGACAGAATACAGACATCAATTTTTTCAAATCATTTTCTTTAAAGATCGGGGGATTAAGTTCCAGATCTTGCATGACCACATCTAGCAGATCAGACAACACATTTAAACAAATTGCATCGCCAGATTTTCGATGGGATGTTAAATTTTTTTTTTCACTGGCTTTGCATTCATCCTCGTACATGATTTTTTCCATCAAGGCATCGGCTATAGCGACTCGATCTGATATAGAGCCTATTTCTTTTTTTTGTGATTTGTCGACGGCGCTAGCATCAGTGACTGCTTTACCATCAACAGATGATATGCTAACATTTGAGGATGTCCCCATATTATCTTTGAATTTTATATAATGGAAGTTTGTATTGACTAAA
>JAIRTH010000010.1 GCA_031255005.1 Puniceicoccales bacterium
TATGGCCATGAGATTTTTAAATCTTTGATCATCATTGAGATTTTCTGCTATTTGTGTATTTTTTGACAAAAATTTATTATTATTTTGGCCATTGCCCGCTGATTTTTTACCTTCATCGGATTCTTCATTCGCTTCTGGTTTTTTTGTATCCTCTGTTTTTTTCGCATTCTTTGGTTTTTCACCTACGTTGGTTTTTGAAGGTCTATTCAATTCTTTTTTTTGAGAGATTGCAGATTTATTAACAGCATCTTCGGTGGCCTGAACATAGCCATTGCCCAGACAGATAATCCCAACAAATATTTTAATCATTAATTTTTTCATATACTATCCATTTCAAAGAAGTTGTGTTAAGACTGGAATAGCCATGGCATTATGTCAATATAAAAACGCGATGACACTCTGTTACTTGGTTCGAAACCTTATGATTTGTTCCATAAGGTGTTGCAAATATTCATGTTAGTGCAAGTGCAGGAAAATTTCGTAGGAGTATTGATAAATACTGCAAGAGATTATGATGCTTAATAATTTTTCGAGTATTTTTATCTTTTAGCTAGATTTTAGACAAAAACAGCGCGTTGCTATGCCATTCATTGATAATTTAAGTTATATTTGTTTTATGAATATGTTTATGTTTTTTGGTCTTCATTCTTTTCGGTTTTGATTTTTTTCTTCGGCCTCTTTTTGTTGATTTTTTCTTTGATTTTTTCTACTTCTCACTGGCATTAAATCTGTATTTTTTTCATCAGTTGTTCATCAGATTCTTGATTTATTACTACGACATCAGTTTCTGATGTTTTATGAATATGTTTACGTTTTTTGGTTTTCATTCTTTTTTGTTTCAATTTCTTTCTTCTGCCTTTTGGGGTTAATTTTTTCTTTGATTTTTTTCTACCTCTTCTGGTGTGCATTGATATTAAATCTATATTTTTCATCATTAGTTGTTCATCAGGTTCTTGATTTCGATTTCCTTGATTTATTATTATGATATTAGCTTCTGGTGTGGTTGGAATTAAGTTATTTGCTGCATCTTTTTTTTCTTCCATCAGGCGTGGCGCTGCAGCATTTTTATCAATATTTTTGCGATCTATGGCATGGGCATTTTTTTGCTTTGTTACTTTATAATCATCGAAGTCTCTGCCGTGTAACACAAACAATAGCCTCAGTGCATTTTCCGATGGTAAGATAGTTTCTATATTTTTATCGCGTAATTCTTTTATTCTCGTTAGAGTGCGCGTGGTGAGGTTCAAAAATTTGAATTGTTTAATGTTTTTTTGGGTAGAAGGATTGACTAGATATGCTGCATTACCACTGTAATAGGCTGTCCTGAATGGAAGTTTAGCAACTACGCTATAGTCAAAATCACTTAATCTGTTTATAAATACAGTGTTTCCGATTTTATCTAGGCCTAGAACCTGAGCAATTTCATGAGCATTTGACCAGATTTTATTATAGGCCGCAGCATTAAGTAGGTTTAACATGCAGTCTATGCGGCTAGTATTTTTATAAAACTTACTGCCTATATAATCGATAATCTTACGCATGCAATCTTCCATATATTTTTTTTCATTATTTTTATTGTCTTTTGGAATGACATTTTTCATTATGGAATTCATACAGTTTTTTGAAAAAATTTTGTTGATAGCATCTTTCATATACTCTCTAATGAAACCATTTTCATTGCCTTTGAATTCATTGGCGATAATATTTTCTATATCATCTTTTGAAAATATAGGATTTTTGCACATGGGAAATATTTCTCTTAAAAGCTTCGATGATTTAAAGTTTTCAAAGGATGGTAAGTTCTTAAGGTCATTATACGTGTCGTTTTCATTTAAGTATACACGCAGGTATACATACCAGGAATGCCCAAATTCATGGAACATGGCGGAGAATTTTTCATCAGTGAATGATGCAGTGCCAACGAAATAATCTACGAGTGCGTTATCGTGAAATATTGGTAAGGTGTGGAATGTATATTTACTTTTGGTCAAAAAATCCAAAAAAATATCATTGCCATGGGAATCATTTGTGCTTGCTCGGCAGTCCATATTATTGGCAAAATAGAATCGAACCATGTGATAATCTGTTTTGTCAGTGCCTAATTTTTTTAATGCTGCTATGGATTTTGCTATGATATCTCTAAATTCGTGCATGGCTATGAATACCACTAGGCTATGTCTTGCCGGTTCATTATCTTCTAACCTTCCAGCCAATTCCATCAAAGCTGCAATGTGATCCGTTTTATTTTTGTTATGGACATCTTCCGGTTCCGGACCTATGGGTATGTGTTTGGTGGCATCAGCTGCGTTTGGATCGGTGGAAAATTCCTGAAATGGTTGTTTTTCGAAAAAATTTTTCAATTCTGCTAAAAATTTTTTTTTATTTTCTATAAGCGAAATATTTTTGTAATATCGCGCACGATCTTCTCCAATATATCTTTTTAGTCCATAGAGAATGGAATCTAGGTCCATTATCCTGGTGTTATTGCAATCCACAATGGACCCGTTAGGAAGGCCATTTATTTGAGCCCTTTCTTTGGTAGTTAATTCCCTGGAAAGTAGCATGAGAATTTTTTGGTTGCGTATTTCTTTTATTTGATCATCGGTTAAGAGTTTGGTTGAATCATTTGTTGGATTTTTTGTAGAATCGGCCATGGCTTTTGAGGCTATGGCATCATATGCAAATCCGACAACGAATAAAATTATAGCTATTGTTTTCCCACCCATATTCCGCGAATAATTATGTAAAATATTTAATGGTGGTCAATTCATAAAGCCTTCAAAATCGCAAAAATCATAAACAATAAATGCTTTGGTTGGTGATGGGGTAGGGGCTATTTAGGCAGCTAATTGCTCGATTTTTTATTCTTCTTTGTTTTGCTATTCTTCTGATTCCTTTTTATCTTCTTGAAATTTGTCTTTTATCTCTTGTCTTTTTTTTGGTACTCAAAATCAGCATAACTGTTTTGGTCATTATTTATTTTAATTTTTCTAAAAAATGAATATTAATTAATGCTAAATAATGCTTAGGTTATCCATATTATCATTGAAATCAATCTTCACACCATTATTACCACAAGCTCCTGGCGTAAGTATGTTAATTTTAGGTAAATTGGAGAATTTATAGCTCTGAGGAAGTTGGATAGTTTTTTTGGAATTTTTAGTACGCCAATAATTGTAATTAATCTTCAAATTGCAATTTAATATAAAATATGGAGATGCTTTATATTTTGGAGATTTTTCGTTATGATCATGGCCGGTTATGACATTTATGATCAATCGATGAAATATTTGGTAATATTTGGGCGTTAAAATATTAAATATTAATGCCAATACAGGTAATATGCTCCATCGAGCTTCATGGGATGCCACATTCAAATACAACATGCCATGGGGGTTGTTATGTTCCAATTGACGGATGCAGCTTGTCATATTTTTCATGAATTCACGGATTATAATGTTATTTTGATTTATATGTTCGTTGACGCTATAGTTACTAAGTATATGTTTACTATCGATTGAATTTCTCATTTTATTCAAGGTATTGCTAAGTATGCAACCATCATTTATCCATTCTTGTCTGAACCATTCCTTTGGATTATGGCTAGAATAATGTTTGTTATTGGCAAAAATCTCCATGGTAATCCAACTTACATAGCCTACATTACCAGATATGACATAGGTCTCAATGTTTTTTCTATCTTCTGGATAGTTGAATGCCGGAAGGCAGCAACTGTTTATCATATGTATGTTTTGGCCGCTGCTTCTTTTTCTATCAAATTCGTCAACGAATTGTCTCCAGTAAGATGATTCCGCTTTGTATCCTGTACCACCAAGAAATTCATGGTTACCTAGATTAAAAACTCTCAATAACCTTTTGTCTATGTTGTATTCATTAGTAAAAGTATTTAGAAAGTATAGATGCTGTTGATTTTTATTCGCATTGGTTCCATTTAAAAATGTGCTATTACCATCCCAGTAGGTGCAAAAATCTCCATTAAAAAGCACACTGGTTTCGATTGGATTCCCATGTGAAGCTATGGCCCTAACCATATTGGTATAATTTTGATAATTTCCGTGGGTATCCGAATAGGCTATAAAAGTTTTTTGCTTGGTTTGTGGAATTGGTGGATAAATTGGTGGTGGCATCGGCACAGTGGTTAAAGGAGGAATTGATGGTTTTGGTGAGCCTGCATTGGTAAAAGTTTGGTTGATAACCGGTGTGGTTAGAAAGGTTTGCTGTTGTGGCACAGAAGCTATAGGTTGACTTTTAGATTGCCTTTTTTTTCTAGAAGATTTTTTATGCTTTTTTCTGACGAAGGTATTTCTCTTAGTTTTTCGTTTTTTGGTAATTCTACTTTTCCGTTTGATTCTGTGTTTTGATTTTTGATGTCTGGCTTCTATCTGTAAATTTCCTGTATAAATACAAAATAAAAAAATTAATATTTTTAGTGCTTTTATATTCATTTTTTCGCTCTGATTAGTATGTAATTTATCTATGAAATGTCGATGGTAAAAAAATGTAATTGCCGAATCTTAGACAGTATTTTAGCCCATATATATATGATTTAAGCCAGAGCAGGACCTATGGTTTTAAAGTTGATTGTTTTTTGTTTTTGCTATTGGAAGCATAGTATTGGTCGAGTATGTCTTGCAGTTGGTTAAATACCTGGGCGGCATTTGGCCGTAGATATGGTTCTTCGGTGAGCATCCAGGCCAATAGAGATGCCAAGGCTTTAATGGTTTGATCATCGTAGGAATTTCCTGTATCTTTTCGCATGATATTATTTAAATTAAATAGTTTATTTTCGAAATATTTAATCCTTTCATCGAAATTCATTTTTTTTATCTCTGTTAGGTATTGTTTGGAATAGTTGGTAAATAGTGAATAAGAGAGACATAATCCTCTAAACCCAAAAAGTATGGGTGGAAAGACCGTGGCCATGGAGTATATGTCATAGCTTGGATGAGATTTCAGGAGAGAAATGTCGTTATAGATTTTGTTGAGTTTATTTATTTCCATAATTGTTTTATCGATGTTTTCTTTTAATTTAGGGTTGGACTTATCCTGATTTTTTTTCATTTCAGACAAATTTGCGTTGTGTTCTGCAATTTTGTTTTTTAAACCTTCAAGCGTGCGTTTTTTGGATTCACTGGACATTAATTCAGGCCCGCCATTGTTAGAGAAGGCAGAGACTGTTTCACCTATTTTTTTTATGGCTCCAAGGTCTATTATTTTTGTAGGATAAATTGGTTCTCCTGCCTCGGTGCTGTCGTTCAGTATCATAATATTTGCTTCTTTCAGGTCGTTATGTACATAGCCTGCGGAATGGATTGCCATTACTTCTGCTGCCAAAGACAGAGTGCGTCGCAGGGCCCCATAAAGATCGGAAGGATGGCCACCTTTGGCATTATAAGGTGGGTGAAGAGGAGCTGTTGCAGGATTAACTTGAAGGGCATCGAATAGGTTTTCACCTGCGACAAGTTCTTGGATTATTGCATTGCCATTTTTCTGATTAAATACGAGGTATTTCGGAGATTGAATATTTAAAAACCCTCGTCCTAGCACATGTACTATGCCAGCAGCGCCTTGAAATTTTCCAAAATCCACCGATGGGTTTTGTTTATTGCCGTTTTGATTTTCAGGACTTGGATTATATATTTCATTTTTGATAGCTAAAGCTAGGGCATTGGATTGTTTATGCTCTTCTTTTAGATAAGGTTGCATTGTTTGCTTGAGGGCAGTTTTTATTATTACTTTTTTAATGGTTTTTCCGGTGGTATCTAATATACTACCGCTCCATACCTGGCCAAATCCACCTTGTCCTATTAATTTATCAAATTTCAAACTACAGTTATCAAATTTTGATGGGTCTACTTGGCATACCATATTATCCCAAAAAAGATTTGCATTTTTATAGTCCGTGGATGATAGATTAATTTTAGGCTGATTAGGGTGCAAAGTCGTGTTTGGAGCAATGAATGGCATATGAACAATGGGTATGGGTACTTGTTGGTTAATAGGAGGTGGTGTTTGTTGCGAATTATAGCTGGGTGTGGTTGGTGTTAAACTATTGACTCGAAACAGGAGATTGTTATTCGGAAATTTTTGCTTAGATTTAATTAGAGATTGTTTAGACGTCCTAGAGAGTATTTTTCGTTTTATTTTGGTTTTCTTTCTACCGCCAATTATTTTCTTGTTTGACTTTTTTTGTTTTTGTTTAATCATGTGCTTTTGTTTGCTTTCGCCTTTGGATTTTTGCATGAGCGGAGTTGCCTGCATGGGTAAAATGCCAATCCAGAGGCATAAAAATAAAACCAGTACCCTAATTATTAATCTTTCCATACAACACCTATCCGGATAAATATTATATAATTTAGTTATGGATTGTCGACGATAATTACACTAGATGATTTCCCGCTGAGCTCCAAAGATGATTCAAAAATTACGCTAGATTTGGAATTTGTTTTAATCAAAGGCCAAAAATTTTTTCCACCGGGGCAGGGAGATAGTTTTGCCCCGGTGACCGTAGTCAATGGCCAAATCAATGCATTTATTTGGTTGACATTAGACTTATCTTCACTGCTTCCACGGCTCCATGTTATGATTGCCCCTCTGCGGATTCAGGAACGGCGGCGGATTCGCCGTCGGCGTCGGCGACAGATTATATTGGGACGACCACTGATTCGCCGGCACACCCGGATTATCCTGCTGATTCGCCGGCTGCTGATTGAACTGATTATTCTGCCCCGGCACACCCTGCGGTAACTGCTGCGGGAACTGCTGCTGCGGATACTGCCCTGGCTGCGGCGCCACACCCTGCGGGAACTGCTGCTGCTGATACTGCCCCGGCTGCGGGAACTGCGACTGAATGAACTGATTCTGCCCCAGGAACTGCGGCGGATTTATCGGCGGCGGCGGATAACCCGGCTGCGGGAACTGCTGCGGCAGATTCTGCGGCAGATTCTGCCCAGGCCCTATGTTATAACTGTACTTCGGCTGCTTATTCATCGATTGATTATTCTGCTGCGGCGCCATACCTAGATTCTGCGGCGGGAACTGCTGCGGCGGATTCAGCGGCGGCGGCGACGGATTATATTGGGACGACTGGAACGACTGGAACGGCTGCTGATTCGCCGGTACACCCGGATTCTGAGGCGGGAACTGCGGCGGCGGATTACCCGGCGGCGGCGGCGGATAACCCGGCTGCGGGAACTGCTGCGGCTGCGGCGGCGTCCTCCCCGGCGGATTCGCCGGCACACCCGGATGATTCTGCGGATTCGCCGGCGGCGTCACACCTAGATTTAGCGGCTGATAACCCGGCGGCGGCGGCGGATAACCCGGCTGCGGGAACTGCTGCGGCTGCGGCGGCGGATAACCCGGCTGCGGATAACCCGGCGGCTGGAACTGCGACGGAATGAACTGATTATTCTGCACCTGCGGCGGCGTCCTCCCCGGCGGATTCGCCGGCACACCCGGATTATTCTGCGGATTCGCCGGCGGCGTCACACCTAGATTTAGCGGCTGATAACCCGGCGGCGGATTATTCTGCGGATGATGATCCTTCCATTTATTATACGCATTTTTGATATTATCCGGCTCCTCCAGCATCGCTGTACACTTAGGCTCATTATTCTGCGACAAGATCAAAGATACAAACTCATTCTTAAATATAGTATCCGAACCTGTATCCTGCTGGGTCTTGAGTATATTCAGAAGCGAATCATACATCGATGTCTGCTGCTGATATATCGCCTGATGCGGATCCCTATACTCCGTGGGAAACTTATAGTTATGATCCGGCTGCACCGGCGGCGGATCAATGCCATCATTGTCCTCCTCCCGATCCGTCTGCGGCTGATTATTCAATTTCTGATCACGAAACTTTTTATGATCAGATGCTTTGAGATTGTGCCCTTTCAAGGAGTTTTTCTGTATATTTGATGGATTACCCATCTCATTCTTTGCTTTGGAAGTAAAAATTTGCTTTATGGTGTCCCGTAGGGCCAAAAAGAAAGCCGAAATTATAGATTTATCTTCATTTTGATAGGTATAAACTTTATTTCTAAAAGAACTAGAGCTTGTATAGTTAATTGGATCCATATAGATATTGTGTGAAAATTAATTGCTTTTGCAATATTGTTTGTTTTGGTGAGATAAAGTATAGAAATTGACATTACTGGCTTGTAAAATAGTAGTTTGTTGTTGAAGTAGTAACCTCCTGTTCATATTTATGGATTATGATTATTACATAAAGGATATTTGGGGAAGATGCTCCTTTGCATTTGCATTTTCTTTGGTCATCGCTGCTATTTTGGCTGGCGGATTTATCGATAAGTTGAAGCAATTCAAACTAAAACAGGTATTTAGGAAAAAGGAAGAAGTCAGAGAATTGGCAGATCTACATTCTAAGAAAAAAAATACTCCAACCATTGGTGGGCTAATTATTTTCTTACCGTCTCTAATCTGTTCCATTGCCTTTATGTCGATGAACCGTATGACCTATGTGACACTTTTTTCCTATATTTGTTTTTCCATTCTTGGCTTTTTTGATGATTATCGGAAAATATTCAAAAAAAATACCAAGGGTGTTTCTGCCGGAAAAAAACTACTGTTTCAGTTGGTTATGACATTGATTATCGTTGCTGTACTGATATCCCAAAATGGTTGGTATTCCATCGGAAGCGGTGTATATATTCCGTTTACCCATGATGAACTTGCCATGTCATCGTTCTTTATGGCCATACTTTTTTTCTTCGTTTTGGCCGGAAGCAGTAATTCGGTAAATCTAACCGACGGAATAGATGGTCTTGCCATAGGTTGTGTAATTCCATCGTTGGCATTCTTCATGGTGGCATCGATTATTTCCGGCGATTTAATGCTATCCGCTAAGTTCGATATGCCATATTTCAAAGGTGCTGGAGAAATTTCCGTTATATGTGCATCGGTGATCGGTGCGTCGCTAGTATTTTTGTGGCATAATTCCCATCCTGCCGAAGTGTTTATGGGAGATACTGGTTCTTTGGCATTGGGAGGATTGATCGGTACCGTTGCAATTCTCCTAAACCAATACATAGCACTTATTATGGTCGGTGGAATATTTGTGGTGGAAGCACTTTCGGATATACTTCAGGTTGGATACTTCAAGCTTAGCAAGGGTAAGCGAATATTCAAAATGGCACCTTTGCATCATCACTTTGAGCTCAGCGGCATGCATGAATCAAAAATTGTTGTGAGAAGCTGGATCATTGCCATTGTGCTAGCAATTTTAGGAATCTATTCTATTTTTGTGAAAATATGAAATATTTCGGCACAGATGGTATTCGTGGCAGATTCGGAGAATTTCCGGTGGTACCGGAAGTAATTAGCAGGTTAATTCCAGCCCTTCGGGCTTTTATGGATAATGCTTCGTTGCGAATAGTCATAGGTCGAGATTCCAGAGAAAGTGGTACTGTCATCGAGAGATATATAATGGTCGGTGTGTCGGCTTTTGATAGAATTTTTCTATGTGGTGTGGTTCCATCACCGGCTATACCAATGGCCATTTTAACAGAAAATGCTGACTTTGGGATCATGATAACTGCTTCCCATAATCCACCGGCGGATAATGGTGTGAAAATTTTTGATAGAAACGGAAAGATTTCCATCGAAATTGAAGAAAAATTAGAAAAATATATGGAGATCTATCCGAGTGTGGCCGAAAAAAATGAATCAAAACCCATCGATATTTCACAGAAAATGTCGAAATTATTTTTTGAGTCCATGGCATCAAAGGTCGATGGAAATAAAAAAATAAAAAAAATAACCGTTGATACGGCCAATGGAGCCCTGGCGCATTTTGCTAGAAAATGCTATGAAAATGTCTGCGATGAAGTGGTAATGCTAGGCGATAATTTGACCAAGAAGATAAATGATGGTGTAGGCAGCGAATATCCAGAGGTCATCTCGTCTGCGGTTTTAAAAAATGGCTCCAATTTGGGGATTGCCCATGATGGCGATGGAGATAGATTTGTCCTCTGTGATGAAAATGGCAATCTGGTCGAAGGCGAAAAAATTTTCACATTGATTGCCAGTTATTTGGTAAAAACAGGAAAGCTAAGCAATAATAAAACCATTGTGACCACAATTATGAGTAATAGGGGGTTGGATGTGGCGTTGCGAGGTTTTGGCGTTAGGGTCGAGCGAACTGCTGTGGGCGATAGAAATGTGGCCAGCAGGATGGCGGAAATTGGTTCAAATTTTGGTGGCGAATGCTCAGGGCATATGATTTTCAGTGACTTAGAAAGCACTAGCAACGGTGTGCTTTCGGCAATCATGAGCCTGAATGCTTTGAATTTTTTTGGATTTAAAGCAAGTGATGTGCAAAATTTGGTAAAAATGTATCCCCAGGAAAAATGTAGCATTTTGGTAAGAAAAATAGTTCCATTGGAAGCTATGCCTTTGGTAAGTAATGAATTGAAGAATATTTCTGATCATTTGAAGAAATTTGACGGCAGGCTGGTGATAAGATATTCCGGAACCGAACCTAAGTTGAGAATTTTAGTTGAATCCGAATCCAGTGATCTGACAAAAAAGTGTTTAGAAAATGTAAAAAATATTATCGCCAACAGCCCAGTTATGTATTAGCATAGCTCAGAGTTTAAAGTTGTGGATTTGGAGACAAAGTTTTTAGAAAAAATTGATGCTTTGACGAAGGGAGGTCAGTGGACCTATGCTAAATTTGTGTGTTTAGAGTTATTATATAGCAATCCCAATTGCATTGCGGCTAGGAAGTTTTTGGGAGAAATAAGACAGCACACTCGGCCTAGTAAAAAAATCGTAATATATTCGCAGTTATTCATTCATATCATATTGGCATTATTTTATATGCTAAAAATTCGAAAGAAGCCCAAAGAGTTATTGTTGGAGCTGGAAAGTTTGCTGGATGTGGATCCGGATAGCCCTTGGGTTCTGCGATTGCTAAGTGAAGTTGCCTTTGGTTTTGGCTTTGTTGAAACGGCCATATTTTCCCTTCAGTGTATTCCAGAAGAGATTAGGGACATGGATGATTGGCTGCTTATGGGAGAATCATATTTGGGTTCCAGTGATTTTATCAATGCCATCAAGATTGCTAATAAAGTGTTACTATCTTCTCCTGATAACCTCCGAGCCAGGGATTTACTATGGCAAGCATCGGTTTCCCACTCTATGGATAGCGACGAAAAATCCAATGGTCTGTAGAGGCATCATTGGATAAACATAATTTATGGATGCTGAGGTCAATATCTCCAGAACTATAAACCAAGGCACCCATTTATTTTTTCTCTTGGCATGGCAATAGGTCAATCGATCCCTGATTTCATTAAAATGTTTTTATGATTTTGCTTTAAATTTGCCAACCAAAGTTTGACTCTAAAGGTCAATAAATATGCAAATTTCTTCGATGATCCTGTAAACTAACGCCATGGCATTATCACAATTTGATATTAATTGATGGCCATCAATGGAGCAGCATGGTTGATGCTCTTGCCATTCTTTATCTACTCGTCATTTTCTATGGTTGGCCTTACAGCCATGGGTGTTATTTTTAATCTGTGAAATTTGTAAAAAACCATCTTGGCTTTGAGAAAATGAAAACAGCATTCAAACTATTTTGATTCATGATTTTGGCTAAAATTCCATGGATTGATATTAGCTTTTTACTGTCCGAAAAAATTATCTTTATATTGGTGGAATATACAAGATTTCGACTTTTTCATATTCATTAATTGTCTGCTTAATGAGTCACTATTTTGGTCGAAATCATCTGGATTAGGGTAAAGTTTTTCTGAAGGAGCGTTACCATCATTATCCATATCATCTGGATTAGGGTAAAGTTTTTCTGAATGAACATTACCATCATCATCCATATCATCTGAGTCATCGGAATTCAAAGATTTTGTTTGATATTTTTCCATGAGTTCAATGTGGTTTATATTTAGTGAAGCCAAACTTTGTAATGTTGGCATATTCTTCCAATTGAAGTGTATGGCAATGGTTTCAATTCCATAAAAATTCAGGACAGATTCTATATTTCGCAGCATATTTATGTTATCATCAATAACTAAAACATAATCACAAATGTCTCTAAAATTTTTAGATTTTTGTATTTCAGCCAATTTTTTTAAGAACGATATTATCACATCGCCCTTTCTTTCTCCATTATGGCACTGTGTATGGCTGCAAATATTTTGCATACGTGCGAAATTCGAAAAAATTATACCGTTTAAAAATACCGGCCAGGCAGAAATTTCATTATATTGTCCATCGGCAAATTTCTCGATGAATAAACCCGTGTGTTTTTTTTCTTTATATATTACTGAATTACCTAATTTAAGCTTAAGAAACTCATTTTCAATTTCGGTTTCGGATGATATACATGGGTCATATACAAAGGGCAAAAAAGTTTCTTCGTCGTTAAACGGATTCCAAAATTTTATTCCCAATTCATGCATTCCATTGACTCTAATGTTGGCATGCGGATCCCTTTTTATAAAACACGAAATGCAATCATCATTCTCTGTGCACTGGCTTAGTGGCTGTATAAAATAGGTCATACCTGAAGTTAACCCGACTATCCGATAGTTATAATCAATATATTTTGTTAACCACAAGACAAAAGATTCACTGACTACGTCAGGCACACTTTTCTTAAAATCACTACAATTATATATGATGGTATCATCGATGTCGACGAATGTTATAGTTTTTTCCAAATCTATGGCATTACCAGTAATCAATCCATCCAACACATCGACCAATGAATCTTTATTATTAACCTCAATAATATTAGCATAGGCACTAACCCCGAACCACATCGAGTAAACCAATATATATATTATAATATTGTAAAACATTGCTCATAGAAGTCCATTTAAATGAGAACAAATTGCAAGACAATTTTTATACATTTTTTTTATAATATTATGCTAAAACATAGTGCCTATGCGATTGATAGCTATGTAACTATAGCATTTCTTTCAATTTAGCTCCGGGCTTAAATTTCACGCTCTTTGAAGCGTTTATGACTATTTTTTCGCCGGTTCTTGGATTGACACCGTTTCTTTTCTCGCGTTTTGTGACGCTGAAAGTGCCAAATCCTATGATTTGCACATTCCCGTCCTTTTTTATGCCATTTGTCATGGCATCAAGGACTGTGGTAACTAATTGTTCGGCACAGGCCTTTGTGAATTTATGTTCACTGAAATGTGTGGTAGTGCAACCACATTTACTCAGTAAATTATATGTCTCATTTATCAATTCAGATTTATTCATTTTCGTTAACTTTAACAATTTATAGATAAAAATTCTAATACATCTATTAGAAATGTGGCCTATATTATCGAAAACTACAGATTTATAGTCAATAGCATAAGTTGTTTTTTGGCTAATTTATTAAAAAAATTTTCATATATTTGGAGAATGACGAAATTTAACCAAGATTTTGCTTGGAAATTATGCTTTTATTTGCCACATAATTCCTCGGGCTGATCGAAAAATATTGAAATTTTTCAGCTTAACTATAACCGTTGATAGTTAGTAATAAATATTGAATTATATGAGAAACGAACAAGAAGATAGTACTGATTATGCGGGTAGAGATCCGGAGATGAAAGTCAATGATGTGGAAATGAATGAAACCAATCCCATGGAAAGTGTTGATAATGATTATAGGTCTGATGTAGAGAATAAAATGCTTCTATTGCAGGCTGATTTCGATAACTTTAGGAAGCGGGTTGCCAGAGATAGGGATGACTATCAAAAGTTTGCCTGTGCATCGCTGATGGCTGAATTGTTGCCAGTGCTAGATGTTTTTGAAATAGGTTTCAAATCCGTTGATCAGTCCAATCCGATGGTATCTGGCTTTGCAATGGCCTTCAATCAGCTTAAGGCTGTCCTCACTAATAATGGATTAACCGAAGTGTTGCCAATCAAAGAAAATTTTGATCCAGCTTTACATGAGGCTGTGGCTTATATTTCCAGTGATGAAGTGCCGATAGATGGGATAATTGAAGTAGCTCGGATTGGATATATGCTCAACGGAAAGTTATTGAGACCAGCATCAGTGGTAGTTTCCAGTGGCAAATTGGAACAAATGGAGCAAAAATAGAATGGCTGACGAACAAGATTATTACGGTTTGCTTGGAGTATCAAAAACAGCCACAGCCGAAGAGCTTAAGAAGGCTTATCGGAAGATGGCATTGAAGTATCATCCAGATAAAAATCCTGGAGATAAGGCGGCGGAAGAAAAATTTAAACAAATTTCCGAGGCCTATGAAGTACTAAGCGATGAACAGAAGCGAGTCACCTATGACAGGCATGGTCATGCGGCCTTTGGCCAGGGAGGGCATTCTTCATCTAGGAGTGGGCGTCCCGGTGGATTTCAGGATCCCTTTGATATATTTAGAGAGGTTTTTGGTGGCGGTGGTGGAATTTTTAGCGATATATTCGGAGGAAGATCCAATGCATCCAGGGCAGGATCGGATCTCCGCTATGATATCGAGATATCTTTGAAAGAAGCATTTGATGGCATTGAGAAGGTGATAAAATATAACCGTAATGTGCACTGCAATAGATGCAATGGCTCTGGTGCGACCAAGGATTCAAAGGATATTAGATGTAAGGCCTGTGGTGGCAGTGGAATGATCTCCATGTCCCAGGGATTTTTTTCTGTTCAGCAAACCTGTCCCGAATGTAATGGTCAGGGCAAAAAAATATCCAATCCTTGTGTCAATTGCAATGGATCTGGTTTGATAGCTGAGAAGACGACTACCAAAATAAAAATACCCATGGGGGCATTTTCCGGCATGAAACTTCGAATGCAAGGGTTTGGTGAAGCCGGAGCTAAAGGTGGTCCAGTGGGTGACCTCTATGTGGTGGTATTCATTAAAAATAGCAATGATTTCGAGCGCGATGGCGATGATCTTCACTGCAGACTTGATGTGCCATTTACACTGGCTGCCCTTGGTGGTGAAATAAATGTAAAAACAATAGATTCCGAAGCTGTTTTAAAATTATCGCCAGGGACTCAGCAAGGAACGGTTATGCGGATGCGTGGCCACGGAATGAGAAAACTAAAAGAAGAAGATAGAGGAGATCAATATGTACACATAGGCATAATCGTTCCCAAAAAGCTTACCCAGGACCAGCGCGAGAAACTTGAAGCATTTGCCATGACATTTAAAGATGATCTAAGCAAGGAAGCCAAAGGTTCTAGTTGGTTTGATAAAATCAAGGATACCTTTAAATAAATATGCCCTATTATTCGACCGCAATGGTTTCTAATAGCGTGTCTATTTCTGGTAAAATTTCGTTTAGTGCCTCATTGGAAGTGTCTTTTTCACAGATTTCTTTGGCATGTTTTAGTGATTTGATGGCCTTTTCTGATTGGTCGGCATCAAAAAAACACTCCGATGCGGTCAGCAGTATCAATGGATGATCTGGAAAAATTGTAAGCAGAAAATCATACATTTTTACTCCTGCATCGAGATTGGTATCAGAAATATGTTCAGCCAGCATCATGTAGACATAGGAGTTTGGATTGCCATCAGGAATGACCAGGGTTAGAAATTGCCATAACTTAATTTGTACGGATGAATCAGCATTTTCGGTAAAATTTTCCAATATTGCCACATCTTCATTACTAACTTTAGTCAATGCCATGTTCATTGAATTATCTTTGCTAAAGTCTAGCAATTTTTTTAATATGCCGGCACAGGCTTCATCTGATGCAAAGATCTTTATGGCCTCTACGTACATAGGAATTATGAGATCAGTCATATTATCAAGGTTTTCCGGTATAACAAGATCTTCCTTTGTGGAGGTCAGTACCATGTCGGTTATCTTACCAATCAACTCGTTTAATTCTTCCTCTTGAATCATACTGTATTAATTCTATACATTATTGAAAATTTAGAAAGCAAAAATTCAATATATGTCTTAAAATCAATGGCATATAATCAACTTTTTGCCCTAAGCTTTGGTTTTTGTGCATTGCCATCATCCATGGCCTGGCCAGAGGCTTTGGATGGGGATGATTTGTTCCAATTTGTGACGCGAACAATTTGCTCTTTGCTTGGAATAGGCAAATCACAGCCGAGTTGTATCCGAAGATAATTTGGTGTTTGCATCTGGGCTATTTTTGAGACCAACGACAGATTTTTATCTTCCATGCGTCTACACTCGGTTTCCAGATTGCTTAGTCTACCAGCATGGGTGAATATTTTTTGGCGAAGCAATATGGTGCCGAGGGCCGATGAAAACACTACCATGACGGAGCATAGAATGACCGCCACTAACATTCCTTTATTTATAAACCTATTTTCCATGATTAAATTTTTCGATTGCGCGCAGTTTAGCTGATCTACTGCGTGGGTTACATTTTTGTTCCTTTTCGGATGGTACCACTGGTTTCTTGGTGAGTAGTTTTGCACCAAAGCTCACTTTTTTATCCGTTTGATTCGAAACCTTTTTGAAGAAATTTTTTACCATCCTGTCTTCCAGTGAATGGAAGCTTATCACAACCAGGCGACCTTGATCATTGAGCAGATGAAAGGCTTTTTCTATGGCCATTCCCAGCGCACCGAGTTCATTATTGATCGCTATCCTTATGCCTTGAAATGTCTTAGTTGCTGGATGTATTCTCGTATAAGGTAGGTGAGGTATGGTTTTTCTCAGCATATCGGCAAAGGCATCGGCATATAGCAGTACATTGGTGCCGCGTTGTTTTATGATGGCCAGGACGACACGCTTCCAAAAACGTTCCTCGCCGTAATCCCTGATTGCTTGAATAAGTTCTTCCTGGGAAGCATTTTCAAGAAATTCATGGGCCGTAGGACCTTTTGTATTATCCATTCTCATATCTAGTTTTGAATGAAATTTGAATGAAAATCCTCGAGTCTGGGAGTCGATTTGGAACGATGATATGCCCAGATCAAACAGTATGCCATCGAAGGTAATGCCCAGCTGATCGATGTTTTGAAAGTTTATTTGAGAAAAGTGGAAGCGGTCACGGTGTTCCTTTTTTAATTTTGCTGCTCGGGTGTAGGCATCCGGGTCTTGATCCACGGCCCACAGGTGGTTTGATTCTGCAGCAGAAAGTATTAATTTTGAGTGACCACCTCCACCAAAAGTACAATCAAGAAAATTTGTACCTGCATTGGCTGAAAGAAATTCTAGTACTTCACTGGGCATCACTGGGCTATGTTCTGTATTTGTCATAACCCAAGTCCTTTCAGAATGTCGCTCATTTCATCATTTTGATGATCTATGCGTTTTATATAGTTTTGGAACCTGTTGGGCTCCCATATATTAAAGGTCATGTAGCTACCGATGAGGACCACTTCGCTGGAAATACCTGCATGGGTTATTATGCGCTCTTCTATTTTTATCCTGCCTTTTTGGTCGCAGCCGAAGGTATCGGCATTGGAGAATAGTTTTGCCAACACATGTTGGCCTCTTTGATCTCCAAGGCTAACTTCAGCAACTTTTTCTTCTAGGCGAGTTATCATTTTTGGTGGGTATATGGTTATACAGCCAATGGGATTTGGCAGTGCCAGAAAAACTTCATTATTAACATTTGATCGCCATTTCGTTGGCAAAGAAATGCGCAAATTATCATCTATACTTCTTTGAAATTGTCCGACGTAGAACGACTTTTCTAAAAAATTCACTTGCTTCCCAACGGAATACATTCTTTCCCGTTTCGCCCCATAAGTCAATAATTTTTTCCATATCAAAGCTATTAAAATTTATTAAATTAGGACATAAATTGTAATTGCAAAACGCCACTGATCGCATAAGCATTAGGCTGTAGCAGGTTATGAGTCACACGCGTTCTGTATCTAAAATTTATTGATTTATAAAAAAATAAAAAAATTTTTATAAAATTGAGCGAATGCTTTTAAGTACGTCACAGCAAAAAGCGATTTCTTCGGTGGTATTATAGAGTCCAAAGGACAACCTTAGAGTGCTGCTGAGATTGAGTAATTTCATAAGTGGTTGAGCGCAATGGTGTCCGGCCCTGGTCGCTATGCCTTCGGTGTCCAAAATGGTGGACATATCATGGGGATGAACTCCTTTCATAACCATAGAAATCACGCCGGCCCGATGGCTTGGATTCAGTACTAAATCTACTCCATCTATCTTGGTAAGTTCTTCTATGGCGAATGTTACCAGATTGGCTGCATGGGTCGAAGCCAGACCAAAATCGATGGATTTCAGAAATTCGATGGCACCCAAGGCGCCAGCCACTCCGATGGTATTTGGCGTGCCGGTTTCAAATTTATCTGGTATGTCTTTGAAAGAAGCATCATCGAAGGTTGCGTTCAGTATCATATTTCCGCCGAACTCATAGGGTTTCATCTGCTGCAGTAGATGGCCCTTGGCATACATGAATCCTATGCCCGTTGGTCCGTAGCCTTTATTGCAGGAACATAGAAAAAAATCGCAATCCAGAGCAGTCACATCAATTGCTTTATGGCCAAGGCAATGGGCTCCATCCAGTACGAAAGTTGCACCGATTTTATGGGTTAATTCGGAGATGATATCAATGGGATATCTGGCACCAAAGACGTTGGTAATATAGGCCACCGATACGATCTTTGTCCTACTAGAAAGCATTGATTTGAAATTATCCAGGTCAAAATCTCCAATGGGTGTTGATCTGCAAACGCGTAGTTTTGCGCCGGTTAATTTTATTGCCTGCTGCCACGGTATTATATTTGCATGGTGCTCCTGATCGGAAATTATTATTTCATCGCCGGACTTTAGAATTTCCTGGGCATAGCATTTGGCTATTATGTTAAGGCCATTGGTGGTACCGGCTGTGAATATGACGTTAGATTTATCGCGAATGTTAAAATAAGCAGCCAATTCGGATCGGGTGGTTTCGTATATTGAATCGGCTCGTTCACTGAGAAAGTGTATACCACGGTGGACGTTAGCATTTTTGTGTGATAGAAAATCTGTGATGGCATTTATAACGCATTGAGGCTTTTGAGTCGATGCACCATTATCAAAATATATTAGCTGTTTACCTCGGGAATTTTTTTCTTCCAGTATCGGAAAATTTTTCCTAAATCCTTGTACATCGAAACCAACTTGCTGATTCATAGGTTTATTACTATCGGTAGATCAGGTAAAATTGACAAGAAAAATTATGGTCGTGGCGAGCAAAATCCTATAGATGGCAAATAAATACAGTCCATATCTTTTTAATATATATATGGATAGCTTCATCAGTAGTAGCGATGTGATGAATGCAGCCAAAGTGCCTTTAATGGAACAAGATAGAGGTATTGTACCCATTAAATTTGCACTGGAAAACAGCAGTTTATATGTGGCGGCTAGAGTCATGGTCACTGTGCCGAGCAAGAAACTGAATTCTATGGATACCGATCGCGATAGATTTGATAGATAGCCACCGACGATGGTGGTCATGGATCGGCTTGCGCCTGGGATGAATGCGATGCATTGGCATAGACCGATAAAAAGTGCGTTTTTATAGCTAATCTCATCAAAATTTTCTTTTTTTTCTTTTTTTGTTTTTTCATAAAAATTTTCTGCCAACAGCATTATCAGTGCTCCTATGGCCAGGCTTGTTGCTAAGTAGGATGGTGTGCAGAGTTTTTTGAGAAAATCACTGATCATTAGACCTACAATGACACATGGGATTACACCAAAGATGAGCTTTAGTAATAGATTTAGGCCTGCTATGTTGAGGAAAAAAATTCCGCTCAGTATGAGTTTGATTCTATTGAAATATAAAAAAATCATGGCTAGCACCGAGCCTAACTGTATGACAATGCCAAATTCATGAATGGTGTGACCATTAGGCGTTATATTTTGTTGGCAACCAGAATGTCTTGGTGTAACAACCCGCTCGAATATGATCATATGAGCTGTGGATGATATGGGGAGGAACTCGGTGGCGCCCTGTATTATTCCGAGGGTCGTTGCATATTTATCTAAAAATTCATTCTTTGGCTCGGCGGATAGCGATGACGTTTTGGCGAATATGAAAATTATTACAATGCCAAGTGTTTTTATAAAAAATCGTTTCATTGGATATCAAGGCCGAAAAATGTCAAAGCATTTCTGGTGGTTATGTCGCATAGTTCCTGTTCTCTTGTGCCAAGCAGTGTGGCGCAAAATTTTGCAATTTCCCGTAGATAAGCCGGTTCGTTTGATTTTCCTCGGAACGGAACCGGTGCAAGAAATGGGCAATCTGTTTCCAGCATAAGTTTATCAAGGCCTTGAGTTAGAATGGATTCGCGTACATTATCAGCATTTTTATAGGTGACAATTCCAGTGACGGATCCTCGGGCTCCCCATTGATTCAGTCTTTTCATTTCCACCGGCCCTTCGGAAAAACAATGGAAAACAATTTTCGACCAATCGACACCGCTTTTTTTGATTATATCTACGGTGTCATCAAAGGCCGATCTGGCATGAATAATAATCGGAAGTTCTTGGTTTTTAGCTATTAATAGCTGCCGCTCCAGAACTAATTTTTGCAGTTTTATATGGTCTTCCACCTGGTCAGTGCGTTCGGATATTTTGAAATAATCCAAACCAATTTCACCTAGGGCAATCGGTCTTTTTTTATGATCATGAAAATATTTCTGCATCGTTTCTAGCGCAGATTCGAAATGGTTATTCACATTGGCGGGATGAATGCCCACGGCATAATGAATATGATCGTGTCCGGAAGCAAGTTCTGCATGTATCTCCCAGTCAGACTCTTCTGTTCCGCATGCCACCAAATGGCCAAGTCGAGCATCCCTGGCCCTCTGAAGGACATTATTCATGGTTCCATTCTTATAAAATCCGTCCAGATGACAATGTGTGTCTATTATATTCATTTAATCTAAAAGTGTTTTCAATATGTAGTCTATTTTCTGTGGATTTGCTTTACCCTCTGTCTCTTTCATAACCAAGCCCTTGAGAGCATTTATTGCGGTTAGTTTACCGTTTTTATACTCATTCACTGGCTTAGGGTTGGATAGAATAATATCACCACATATTTTCTTTAACATACTATCGTCTAATGAATTAGTCAATCCTTTATTGGTTATTATATGCAGAGCGTCTTGGCCGGTGTTAAACATTTCAACTAAAACTTCTTTGGCTATTTGTTTGGATATGGTTTTATTATCTATGAGCTTTACAAGATTGGCCAGATTTGTGGGTGAAATTTTACATTCGGTGATGGACATCTGGTTCTGGGAATTTACCGCAGAAAGTTCTCTAAGTATATCGTTTACAATGAAGTTAGCTATTGTGTTTGGATTATTATGTTCCCTAACGGCAGCCTCGAAGTAGTCGCACAGTTCTCGGTGGGGATAGAAGACTGATGTCAGAGTATAGGGCAATTTATATTCATCGAAAAATCTTTCTTGTTTAGGGAATGGAAGTTCGGGAATTTCAATTTTTATCTCATCTATTAGTTCTCTTTCTATCTTAATCGGAAGTAGATCTGGATCAGGAAAATATCTGTAATCATCGACGGTTTCTTTGGCTCTCATCGAGTAAGAAATCGATTCTTCGGCATTCCATTTTCTGGTTTCCTGTTTAATTGTTTTGCCGGATTCCAGCATATGTCTTTGCCTCTTGATTTCGTAGTCAAGGCCATTCCGTACGCCGGAAATGGAATTGAGGTTTTTTAGTTCTACTTTGGTCCCAAGATGCTTGGCTCCAACTGGTCGCAGGCTAACATTTGCATCGCAGCGCAGCTGTCCTTTTTCCATATCGCAGTCAGAAATACCTGCATAAAATAGGTGCATTTTAAGCGATGTTAGATAGGCAAAGGCTTCCTCAGCTGTGGCCATACAAGGCTCGGAAACGATTTCCATCAATGCTACTCCGGCCCTATTGAAATCCACTTCGCTGTGATTAGGTCCATGGGTAAGCTTTCCCACGTCTTCTTCCAGCTGGATTCTGTTTAGTGCTATTTTTTTATGCTGTCCCATCAGATTTCTGGCGGGACCTGGCAGCTCTATTTCCACAAAGCCACCGGAACAGATCGGATTATCATATTGGGATATTTGGTAATTTTTTGGATTATCTGGATAAAAATAGTTCTTTCTGTCCCATTTGCATAGATCGGGTATGGTGCACTCAAATATTAGGCCAGCCTTCAGAGTTTTTTTAATTGCTTCGAAGTTTATCACCGGCAAAGATCCTGGCAATCCCAGGACTATTTCATCGGTCAATGTATTCGGTTCCGCTCCATATTCATATCTAGATGGTGAAAACAATTTTGTTTTGGTTTTTATTTGTACATGGACCTCCAGTCCAATTACAGCTTCATAATTCATAGAAATCTACTTTAATCTATGGAAGCTTTTTGAAAAATTTTGCCAAGAAAATTACTCAATATTTTTATTTTGGCGACCTTTGGCCACCATTTTGGCTTTATTATATTGAGTTCGAAAATGATTTGTTATGGATGATTGTTGTTTGGCCGATTCCAATGGATCTTTATTTTTAGCTAAAGCAGTGATTTTTGTCCTGGACATTTCGTAGGTGAAATCATCCAAATTGGTCATTATTTCCAAAGCTTTGTCTGAAGATTCATGATCGCCAGCGGCCTTTGCCTTTAGGATGGCATGCCAGGCTTCAGATAATTCGTCACTGGCATCCAGAAATGCTATTTTGAATATGTAGCTAAGAGATGCAAATACTGGTTTTGTCCAATATTCTCTATAGATGAAATCTCCTGCCGCTTCGTAGGGATTTGTGGAAATATCATTATGATACTGCAGATATTTATCGGAATATACTGTTTTTAATATGGATGTTCTGCACAGTGGAGCCCGGATTGGACCACCGGGTGTGCCAACTTTGAATATCGGAAGCTTTTGTCCTTCCACCGAGAGTATATATTCTATGAATGCTTCGGCCAAATCCAGATGTTTTGCGCCGCGGAATATGGAAATGGGATCCGGTGATGGTGAGCAACCTCCATTGGGTAACACAAAGCAGAATCTGTCACTTTTAGATCGTCCCTGGAGGCTAGTCCGTTGGGAGCGGCCATAAAAATCCGTGGCTATGCCGATGGGGCAATCTCCCGAGGCCACATCGATGACAGTTTTGGCCGAAGAATCAGTGAAATATCTACCATTGGCCACTATTTTTTGGATTAATTTCAGTCCACGCATCCAGCCTTCGGCGATGGCACGAGATTCCATTTCTTTTGTAACTTCCTTGAAATTTGATTTATTTAATTCTTCCTTTAGTACTATTTGCATTTGCTGCTGAATGAGCATTTCGTAGGATTTTAGGGTGGAACTGCTTTTGGTGGGATCAACTATGGCTATGCCACGAAAATACTTCGGGTCGGCCAGATCCATCCAGGAATTTGGCTGAGTAGTAATATCTAGGTCTTTGATGGCATCGACGTTGTATATTATTCCAAAACTGGTTAGATTTGTGCCAATCCAATAGCCTGCTCTGTCCCAGAGCCTTTCTCCGGCAAAGAATTCTGGTATGCCATCATTGGTGAACAGGTCTGGTCTTTTTTGGATAATGGTCGAAGGGATAGAGAACCCCTTGGCTGCTTGAGTCTTATGATCAAATACTCCGCCGCCAAACAGTAGATCTATGTCACAGCCCACGGTGGACGATCGAAAGGCGTTCAATACTTCGGTTTCGATGGGAGTTGCTTTGGCCAGATCTATCTGATCGAGCCTAATAAAAGCACTACGCACTTCCTGGGTCCATGGTTTATTCAATGTGTTTTCCCAGTAGAACCTAAAATTGTTGATGAACATGGAATCCACGTATCTTGACACATCGCGTCCACCGCCTGGATGACGCCAGTCCACGGTAACATTTTTACCGGTTTTTTCTCTATACCATTGGGAAAAACCATGGCCGTATTCTCGTCGAAGAGTTTCGTTATGGGCAGTGATTATTACCACCACATTGTCATTGCTGATGGGGACAATTTGTTCACTACCTTTGAAGGCAAAGGGCATCCATACAACCAAAATTATCAGCATTAAAATTGAGAATCCTTTGGCCATGTCAGTATCCTAAAATTATCACATCCTCCGGAATGGCATAGGCATACATGCCATGTTTATCTATTTGCCCCAGATGGCATGGATTTAATTCAGAAATTTTCAGTTCAATGTCATTTTTTTCGAATTGATAATGGGCCACTTCGCCGAAATAGGTTGAGCTGCCGATCATTCCTTCTGTGCAGTTTTCATCGGTGGGGAAATTGCACAATTTTATACTTTCTGGACGAATGGATATTCTGACCTTTTCTCCGGGTTTTACATCGAAGCTAGACTTGCATAACATTCCACGGAAATTGCCAATTCTGGTTCTGACAAAGGCCTCGTGAGCACCTACTCTTATTACCACGCCATCTATGAGATTTGTTTCGCCGATGAACTCTGCCACAAAACGATTATTTGGTCGTTTATATAATTCAATGGGTGGGCCGATTTGCTCAATTTTCCCTCGAGAAAAAACAGCAACTCTGTCAGCTATTGATAGAGCTTCCTTTTGATCATGGGTCACATAGACGGTGGTGAGGTTGTTTTCTTTGCAAATTTTTCTTATTTCTCCGCGCATATCATTGCGCAATTTTGCGTCCAGATTGGACAGAGGTTCATCTAGCAATAAACATTTAGGGCGTACTACCAAAGCTCTGGCCAGAGCCACCCGTTGCTGTTGTCCTCCGGAAAGTTCGTTGGGTTTTCGGTTGGCATAGGGACTCATCTGCACATTTTCGAGGGCTTCGTTCACCAATGAATAGATATCTGATTTTTTGAGTTTTTTTTGTTCCAATCCGAAGGCAACATTTTGGTATACGGTCATATGAGGCCAGAGTGCGTAGTTTTGAAAAACCATACCTGCTTTTCTTTTATGGGGTGGCAGGTTTGTGATATTTTTTTCTCCAAAAGAAATTGTTCCCATGTCCGGTATATAGAATCCTGCCAGGGTCCTAAGCAAAGTTGTTTTTCCACAACCACTGGGACCTAGCAAGAAAAATAATTCACCAGCATCAATATGAAGATTAATATCATCCAATGCCGTGATGGCTCCAAACGATTTCGTGAGATTTTTAATTGTTATATCGATCATCAACCATAGTGATCTCTGGTATTTATGCTGAATATGTCAAAAATTTTTTATCAATAATTCAATATATGTTTTAGTAATTTCCTCGTCCATTCCAGACTATTGACAATGCTGAGAATAAAAATAAAATCTAGTAAGCTATGGATGGGATGGATGCGATGATGAAAGATCTGGAAGCACACCAGGATATTATCTATGTGGATAAGGAATTTGGTATTGTGCAATTTGCCATAGAAGATGATGTGTTTCAGATAGAAAGCACCATTGAATTGGGTTGTATAACCATGAGCTCGGTGCTTGGTGATGTAGATGTGGAAAATGAAAACCTGACAGCGATGTTGTTTGGCCTCATGGCATTAAATTTATATAATTACCAAACCTTTGGACTGGGATTAGGCCTTGATACCACAAAAATGAATATAGTTGCCTTTAGGAATTTTTATGAAAATGATCTGAAAGATAATAATTTAGTTAGTATTTCCGAGGATTTTATCGGAAAATTTCTATCCCTTAAGAAGCTATTTCATTCGGAATTTCAGGATACTTTTGTCAAAAAATTTTCATAGCACATTTAGGTAATACTTATCATGAGCATAGATCAAGTAGGCAGGCCAAACATCACTTATATTGGGACACCATCAAATACTGGAAACCAAAATAAAAATAAAATTGGACAAGTAAAAAAAGGCAGTAATCCTATTCCCAGCGGAAACCCAAGTGATAGTAAAACTAGCAATAATACGAATGATACTGATCTGTCAACGCGTAAAGTGAAGACTGTTAGTGCCGGCCAGTATAAGGAGGTGGGGGAAAATTTGTCAAAGAATGGCAATGACACCTCGAAGATTGAGTCTAAGGAAAGTGACAAACAATGCTTGCAAGATGCGATAAAAGAGTTTCTAACGGAAGAATCGCCAAGATTAGACAATGATAATGCTCCTGAAAGACCGAATAACGGTGCCCCATTGGCGATTAAAAGTGATCTAAAATGGAAAACGTCATTAACCGAAGGGTTTAAAATTAAAGAGAGTAGCCATTTGCAAAGATTGGCCAGTGTGTTGGTGAGCTGGGGCGATAATTTGCTTAAAATCATATCGCTGCCTTTAGAAAAAATAACCAAAAAAAGTAGTATATTTCACGTTAAGCAATCAGTGATTCCTGGGCTCAAAGAATTGAATTCCTGTGAGGTGATTAATTCGCAAAAAAAAATCGGCCTAGCCAATGTGGATCCTGATAAAAGGGAAGAAATTCACTTTGCTTCGGATCTTGCTATCTATAGATTTTCTAGTGGTGCGATACTCAGCCAAAAAGAGGATGCGTCAAAGTTGAAAATTAGCGATGATCTTAAACAATCCATATTTTCGTTAGATTCATTGCCAAATGATGTCAAGGAAAATGTTAAAACATTTATTAATCAGTTAGACGCTGGTGGGTTTGAATTTTGTTCCGATGGTATGATTCGCACGAAAAAAGACGATAAAACCCCGCGGGAAACTGGAGCTGATGGCAAAATTAAGGGTAGCGCATTTGAAGCTAAATTAGGTTGTGATAAGAGAGGAAAAATATTTCTGTCTTTTTCTGGTACGGATGTTGGGCATGGCCGAACTGGTACCATTGGGACAGATGTTGCTCATCATTTTGGATTGATGGATAGTGTATATAAAAATGCTATCTTGTTGGCTGATATGGCCAAACAGTGTTTAAGTAACGATGATGGTAGCTGTAATAAATTAGTTATTTCTGGCTATTCATTGGGAGGAGGTATGGCTCAACTAGCCGCTGCGGTTACTGGATTGCCGGCTGTGGTCGTAAATCCGGCTCCAGTAAATAAAACCATCTGGGCAAGGACTGGTCTGGACGAAGGTCAATTGAAGGCAGCCAATAGTATGATCTATCAGGTAACTTTGGAAAATGACCTTTTTAGTGAAAAAATGTTTTCAAATAGTCCTGAATCGAGAAGTGCCCAGATTGGCCAGAAGATTCTTTTGAAACCCAAAGATGTGGGGTTAAGTGATAAGGCTGGATTGTTTAGTCATTTTGGCGGTGCTGGATTAATTGATAAAATAATGACTAAAGAAATAGAAAAGCTCCAATCAGAATCGCCAGGATTAGACAATGATAGTGCTACTGAAAGACCGAATAACGATGCCACGGCGAGTGATCCAAAATGGAAAACGTCATTAACCGAAGGGTTTAATTTTAAAGAGAGTAGCCATTTGCAAAGATTGGCCAGTGTATTGGTGAGCTGGGGCGATAATTTGCTTAAAATCATATCGCTGCCTTTAGAAAAAATAACCAAAAAAAGTAGTATATTTCACGTTGAGCAATCAGTGATTCCTGGGCTCGAAAAATTGAATTCCTATGAGGTGATTAATTCGCAAAAAAAAATCGGCCTAGCCAATGTGAAGCCTGATAAAAGGAATGAAATTCAGTTTGCTTCGGCTTCTTTGTGTATAATGAAAAGCCGTATCGATTGCAAAAAATTCAGTGAAATTACAAAGGAAAAGTCAGTGTTAATAAGCTACAATTCGATGGGCCAATTATCAGAAGAATTAGGAGAAAAGGCTTTCATCTTTATGTCCAAGTTAGATGAAGGTGGTTTTGAACTTTGTAAAGATGGTGTGATTCGTCAAAAAGATCGTCCTCCTGGCAAGTATGATCATGGGCCATTTGAGGCCATGTTGGCCTATGATAAGCGTACAAAAAAAATATTTCTGTCTTTTCGTGGAACATCCGTTCGTAATCATAGAAATAAAACAATAATATCAGATATTGCTCAACATTTTGGATTGACTGATAATATGTATAAAAGCGCCATTTTATTGGCTGATATGGCTAAGCAATGTTTCGGTGATGATAAGTTGCTTGTCGCCGGTCATTCTCTTGGTGGAGGTATGGCCCAACTAGCCGCTGCGGTTACTGGATTGTCGGCTGTGGTCGTAAATCCGGCTCCAGTAAATAAAACCATCTGGGCAAGGACTGGTCTGAGCAAAGAGCAATTTGATGCAGCCAATGGTAGGATCTATCAGCTAAGTGTTAAAGATGAAATAATTAGCGATACTATGTTTTCAAATAGTCCTGAATCGAGAAGTGCCCAGATTGGCCAGAAGGTTGTCATAGATTTTCCAAACGAGAATGATAAAAAAAGTATCATTAGGCGTCATTCTGCACCTATAGTTTTTGATTGTTTGGAAGAAAATATCGATATATTAAAAGAAAATGAGTTAACAGTGGCTACGTGATTTATTTCATTGCTCGGTGCTTGTAAATTTGTAATTCTTGTTTATCTGCTATTTTAATATGATATGGCTTTATCGTCTGCTATTTTTACCAGTGGCGCTGTTGATGTTACCTCAATACTTGCTCAAAATCAAAAGACGTGGTGGCTATGCTAGGGATTTTATCTATCGCTTTGGAGTTTTCAAAAAGCTGCCGGAAAAAACAAAAAAGAGAATATGGATCCAGGCGGTAAGTGTTGGAGAAATCAATTCCATCGACGAGCTTGTGAAGTTATTGGTAAAAAAATATGAAGTGGTGATTACCACGACCACAAGCACGGCCTATGATTTAATTCTGAAAAAATATTCCAACTTGGCCATGTTTTGCGGATTATTTCCATTGGATTTCTATCCTTGTAGCCGCAAAGCCTGGGAAAATATAGATCCAGATGCTGTGCTAATGGTTGACGGTGAAGCTTGGCCAGAACATATGCAACAGGCAAAAATCAGAAATATTCCATTGTTTTTCATTAATGCTAGAATTTCGGAAAAATCACTGAATAGATATAGAAAATTTCCAAAAATTGCTCGGTTTATATTTTCTTCACCAATGCATATAATTGCAGTTTCAGATGAGTATGCTTCGATATTTTCAAAATTTGGTGCAAAAAATGTTGTGGTTTCTGGAAATATGAAATTCGATTTGTCCATTCAGGAGCTATCGAAGGATGATAAAAATGGCCTTTTGGAAGATCTTGGTTTGGCCGGTGGGCGCCAGATAATTCTGGGGTCATCCACCTGGCCAGGCGAGGAAGAGATGTTGATAAACAGTATCTTAGGAATGAAGGCCCAGGGTGATCAAGTTGGTTTGTTGTTGGTGCCAAGGCATGCTGAGCGGCGGCGAGAAATCATTGATATGATTGAAAAGAGTGGTTTGGCCTGGCATCAGAGATCCATTGGACTGGCCAAAAATTCCGTTGATGTTTGTCTAGTTGATACTACCGGTGAGTTATCCACACTGACCCAATTGGCTGATGTGGCATTCATAGGTAAAAGCTTGGGCGATAATAGAGGCGGCCAATCTCCGATTGATGCGGCGGCCTTTGGACTACCGATGGTCTATGGCGATCATATGAATAATTTTTCACAGTTGTGTTCATCATTGGAGGAGGAACAGGCCAGCATTCGGGTATCAAATTTCGATGATGCCAGCAAAGAAATAATTAATTTGATTAGAAACGAGTGCAAAAGAAAAGAACTATCTAATCGCCTAAAATCTTGGCATAGAAAGAATTGTGGTGCCACGATGTTTACCTATCTATATATTGATGGCTACATTTCCTGAGGCCAACGGAAACATTTGCGTTTGTTTTTTTCATTTTTTTTATTTTTTCATTTCTTTGTCATTGGATTAATAGCGAATGGATTATGCAGGTGCCTTTATTGGATATAAAGCAACAAAATTTTGCCATCTATGGTGAATTGACAGCAGCGTTTGATAGAGTTTTTCGTTCTGGGCAATTTATTTTAGGTCCCGAAGTCGAGGCCTTTGAAAAGAATTTTGCCAAACAAGTAGGCGTGAAGCATGGAATTGGTGTATCCTCTGGTACCGATGCATTGTTATTGGCTATGATGGTGCTGGAAGTTGGTCCAGGAGATGAGGTTATAAGTCCAGCTTACAGTTTTTTTTCCACAGCCAGCTGTGCAAGTAGGTTAGGGGCTAAGGTGGTTTGGTGTGATGTTTCGTTCGATGATTTCAATATGGATACAGGTGAGATTGAAGGATTAATTTCGGACCATACCAAGGCAGTGGTGCCGGTGCATCTATTTGGACAGGCAGTTGCCATGGATAACATTTTAAGCATTTGCCGATCAAGGCATATTCCTATTATAGAAGACTGTGCTCAGGCCGCTGGTGCAAAATTTGATGGCCGGCAGGTGGGACAGTTTGGCACCTTTGGCTGCTATAGTTTTTTCCCTAGTAAGAATTTGGGTGGCTTTGGCGATGCTGGGATGCTTGTTACCAATGATGATGAGCTTGCAGCCAAGGCGAGGATTTTGCGCAGTCATGGTGCCACTGGGCAGTATCATCACGATTATCTGGGTGGAAATTTTAGGATTGATGCGCTCCAGGCTGCTCTGCTAAATGTCAAACTACCGTACATGATCAATCATATAGAGCGTCGAAGAAAAAACGCTGCCCACTATGCCGATGCTCTGGCGAAAATCGATGGCGTCGGTTTTGATGAGTCCTGTGATTTGGTTTTGCCGATGGAAAATCAAGGAAATTTTCACACATTTAATCAGTATACTCTGCGTCTAAAAGCCGCAAAGCGAGATGAATTAAAGCAGTTTTTAAATGCAAGGGATATTGGTTGTCAGATATATTATCCGATGGCGTTGTCAGATCAGAAGTGCTTCGCTGCCAATGCCCGGGGAAGCGAAGCCATAACTGTGGCAAAACAACTTGCATTGGAGTCACTTAGCATTCCTATATTTCCGGAATTGTCCATCGATCAAATGAATTATGTGGTTGATTCGATAGTAGAGTTTTTAAAAAGACGGTAATATTGTAATATATTTATGGATATGCTGTTAAAAAATATTTCCCGACTAAAAATATTTGTGTTGGGCGATGTCATGTTGGATCGATATATTTTTGGCGATGTTTTTAGGATCTCACCCGAGGCTCCGGTGCCGGTGGTGAATGTGCAAAATGAAAAATATATGCCCGGAGCAGCAGCCAATGTGGCGTTGAATTTGAAAGCATTAGGTGTAGATGTGGAGGTCGGAGGTATCATCGGAGATGATGGCTATGGCGATAGATTAGAGACCATTTTGCATTCGTCGGGGATCAAAATTGATCGAGAGTTTTGTGTCAAGAAATCGGTTTCAACCATAGTAAAAACTAGAATTTTGGTTCGGCATCAGCAATTATGTCGATTGGACGTGGAACAGGATAAAAATTTTTATGGGTTTTCCCCAAAAAATGCTCAAAATTTTCTCAAGGCTAGGATAGAAGCCAGCGATGGTGTACTAATATCCGACTATGCAAAGGGTGTAATTTCATCAGAACTTGTCCACTACGTGGAAGATATAGCCCATGCATCAGGTATATTTGTGGCGATGGATCCCAAGCCAAAGAATGGCATTTTTTACAGAAACATGGATTTGATGACACCCAATAAAGATGAATCGATAAAATTGGCCGGATTTGATGAAGATGTCGGGATTGGTGATTTTAAAATTGTATGTGAAAATATTTTTGAAAAATTTTCTCCAAAAAATCTTGTCATAACCCTGGGAAGTGAAGGCATGTTGTTGTGTCACGATGGTAAAGTAATTGATAGCATTCCCACCTATGCCAGCGAAGTATTCGATGTTTCCGGGGCTGGTGACACAGCGATTGCCTGTTTGACGGCGGCTATGGTGGCCGGCGCAGATCTGAGAAAAGCGGCTCATTTGGCAAACATTGCGGCAGGAATTGTGGTGAAAAAGCTAGGCACAGCTCAGGTCACAGCGGCCGAGATTTTAAATTACCATGAATAATTTTTGTCGTGTTGGTCAGAAAAATTTTTAACCACTGTAACAATTATGATTATTCAGCCAAAAGTGAGAGGATTTGTATGCACAACAACCCATCCGGGCGGTTGTGAAGCTAGTGTGAAAGAACAGGTTGCGTATTTAAGGGTTAAGCCGAGAATTTCCAATGGTCCAAAAAATGTACTCATCATCGGAGGCTCAACGGGCTATGGTCTAGCCAGTCGGATGGTGGCCAGCGCTTGCTGTGGAGCCCATGGCATTGGTGTATTTTTTGAAAGGCCAGAAAGTGATGGAAAGTTCGGATCACCAGGATTTTACAATGCTATGTCTCTGGATAAAATTTTCACGGCCATGGGTCTTATTTCGGAAAGTCTCAACGGCGATGCATTTTCCGATGAAATAAAAAACGCCACCGTAGATCTCATCAGAAAAAAGCTCGGTCAGGTGGATTGTGTCATCTATAGTTTGGCTTCGCCGAGGAGGATTGATTCGGTAACCGGAGAGACTTACAAATCGGTGTTGAAGCCTATAGGTGAGCGTTTTTCCAGCAAGACGATTAACACAGATAAGGGCGCAATTTGCAATGTAGATTTGGAGCCAGCCAGTCCCAAAGAGGTCTTCGATACGGTGAAGGTTATGGGAGGAGAAGATTGGGCCAAATGGATAAATATCTTGTTATCTGCGAAAGTATTAGCTGATGGAGTGAAGACCATTGCCTATTCTTATATTGGGCCGGAAATGACCTGGCCGATCTATGCCAATGGTACCATAGGCAAAGCTAAAGAGCATTTAGACGATACGAGAAAGCAATTGAGTGGTCTGTTAGCAAAGCTGGGCGGCAATGCTTATATCTCTGTCAATAAGGCGGTTGTAACCCAGGCAAGTGCAGCAATTCCGGTGGTGCCATTATATATATCCATATTGATGAAGGTCATGAAGAAAAAAGGCATATGGGAAGGCTGTGTCGATCAGATATATAGATTGTTTTCATCTAAATTGTATGGTATAAATGAGTTACAATTGGATGGTAAGGGAAGAATAAGACTAGATGATTTGGAGATGAGGGCCGATGTGCAGTCTGAGGTAATGGATATATTTTTGAAAATAACCACCGAAACCGTCGATAATCTGTCAGACTTTGCTGGCTATCGCGAGGAATTTTTAAAATTATTTGGCTTTGGCATTGATGGGGTTGATTATAATTCTTGATTGCGATGGATTCAGAAGAAATACGTAGTAGTTTTCTTAGTTTTTTCTCAGCCCGGGGGCATAAGGTCCTACCATCGGCATCTTTGTTGCCAGAGTCGCCAAATTTGCTGTTTACAAATGCTGGAATGAACCAGTTTGTGCCATATTTTATGGGTAGTAGGGAACCGATGGATAGAAAAGTGGCAAACGTGCAGACCTGTATCCGCGCTGGAGGAAAACACAATGATCTTGATGATGTTGGGTTTGATACCTATCACCATACTTTTTTCGAGATGCTTGGCAACTGGTCTTTCGGCGATTATTTCAAAAAAGAGGCCATAGAGTTGGCCTGGGAGCTTCTGACGAAGGTTTGGGAGTTTCCTAAGCACAGACTCTATGCTACGGTCTATGATCCAGCCGATGGCGAGCCAGCGGAATTTGATGAGGAATCCTTCCGTCTATGGTCGAATTTATTTACTGCGGAATGTCTTGATCCAGAAGTACATATAAAAAAATGTTTCCGAAGAGATAATTTTTGGATGATGGGCGACGGCGGACCTTGTGGGCCCTGTTCTGAAATTCATATGGATCTGACCGAAGCCGGTGATACCGAAGGAGATCTTGTCAATGTCGGATCAAATATGTGTTTAGAGATATGTAACCTAGTGTTCATACAATATGATGCAAAGGTCGATGGTAGCTTTAAAAAACTTTCAAAAAAACACGTGGATTCCGGCATGGGTTTGGAACGAGTTGCTGGGATAATGGCCAGTACGAATAATTTCAGCGATTTTTCGAAATTACCATCCAATTACAGCAGTGATCTGTTTAGCTGTATATTCACGGAATTGGAAAGGCTGTCTGGGTTAAAATATACTGGAACGGTCTCTAGCTCAAGGTTTTGCATGTCGGATATGGAGAAAATTGATTTCTATTTCAGGGCCATTGCAGATCATATTCGTAGTCTGACCTTTGGCATTGCTGATGGAATTTTACCTGGCAATGAAGGAAGAAATTATGTATTGAGACGAATACTTCGCCGAGCCATACTCTTTGGAAAAAAAATTGGTTTAACCAGTGGCTTTTTTGCAAAATTAAGTGAGGTTGTGATTAAAAAAATGGGAAAAATTTTCGAACAACTTGTTGATAATAAAGCCGTTATATATAATACATTGCTGACTGAAGAGGCTTCCTTTGATCGAACCATCCACCGGGGGATTGGAGTATTGGAAAAGATTTGCAGCCATAATAAAAGTGGAATAATTCCTGGCGAAGATGCGTTTTTATTATACGATACCTATGGATTTCCTCTCGATTTGACCGAATTAATGGCCGAAGAAAAAGGTTTAAAAGTGGATATGGAAGCTGCTGAGCGTGAAATGGATATGCAGCGTCAACGGGCACGATCTGCCCAGAAAAAAATTTCGGTGACCGTTGCGTCGCTGGAAGGAGAGGGTACCCCTTTCGTGGGCTATTCTCTGGCTAAGGACGAAAAGTTTTTTGCCAAAGTGGTCGATGTGGTCGAAGATAAGAACAGCCATTTTATTATTTTAGACAGCACTCCATTTTTTGCTGAGATGGGAGGAGAGATTGGGGATACCGGTAGTTTGCGTGGGAATGGTGCGTCGGTGGAGGTCTTGGATACCATCAGGAATGAATCAAATCTGGTGCTGCATAAATTACTTAAAAATGTTGGCCTGAAGCCAGGCGACGAAATGGAGTGCGTGGTTGATATGGAAAGAAGGAAAAGCATTCAGCGGAATCATACCGCGACGCATTTGCTGCATTTTGCTCTGAGAAATATACTTGGCGATCATGTGAAACAGGCAGGTTCCATGGTCGACGCCATGAAATTAAGATTTGATTTTAACCATTTTTCTTCGTTGTCAGATATCCAATTGCGTGATATTGAGCATCTTGTAAATCAATGTATTCTAAAAAATTTGGCAGTAAATTGTGATGTTATGCCCTTTGCTGAAAAACCGAATAATTGTATCGCGTTTTTTGGTGAAAAATATGGTAAAATCGTAAGAGTTGTGACCATTGGTGATATTTCCTGTGAGCTATGCGGCGGTTGCCATGCCAGTAATACCGGCGAAATAGGTTTATTTAAAATCTTGGCCGAGAGCGCCATATCGTCCGGTGTCCGAAGAATCGAAGCCGTTTCTGGATTTTCTGCCCTTGGGTTTATGGAAAAAGTTACCGGAGATTTGAAGGATATTTCAAAAAAATTGTCCTGTTCCATGGATAGAGTTTCAGAGAGTTTTATGCAAATGCTTGAACGGACTGTTTATCTTGAGAACCAGTTAAAGGTGATGAAAAATAGCCAAAACGAGGCCATGGTTAGGGATCTTATGAGTGGCTGTTTAATGAAAAATGATCTGAAGTTTGTTCTAGATATCATTGACGTGGACAGTCCTGCAGATCTTAGAGCCATAGCTATGTTGCTGTCTAAAAAATTGTCCGATGACTTTTGGTTTGTGCTCTGTGGAAAAATGCCAGATGGATCCGGGGCAATTTTGGTTTCCTGCTCAAAAAAAGCCATATCAGGTGGTGTAAAAGCTAATCTTATGTTGAAAAAATTGTCGGAAAAAATGGATATTAAAGGTGGTGGCAATGAAGAGTTGGCCATGGGTGGTGTCAAAGATGGTGGTTTATTTAATGAAAGATTAGAAACATTGAAGAATCTCTAGTTCTATGGCGTCGCAACGCAAACGGCCAGAGTCGGTCAAGGCCATATTTGTTTCGTTGATCTGGGCATAATTTTCTTCGACCAATCGACCAAATAAAATTTTTAAATTGTCATTGCCGTGGTCACCAAATCTATTCACTAGATCGGGAAAATTCACTCCCTGGTTCATCCGAATGCCGAACAGTAAACCATCTATAAACATATCTCTAGAGGATAGTTGTATATCATCTATTAGGATTGAGCGATTGCTATCAATGCCATCCATCCATGGTTGTAGCGATGGAATGTTTGTATATCTTCGAAATTTGTATTGAGAGCTGGCCGAAGGGCCAAGGCCTAACCATTCGTGCATTTGCCAAGTATTCATGTTGTGAAGTGATTCTCGGCCTGGTCGGCAGAAATTTGAAATCTCGTATTGGAGGAAGCCATGATCTTTCAATCTGTGACAGGTTTCTATATAAAATTCCGCTTCACTGTCTTCATCTTTGGAGATATGAAAATCATTTTCCTTGGTCATGCAGTAGGTAGATATATGCTCAGGAGCTAGCCAAATGGCCTGATCTAGGTCATCAAGCCAGGACCGAAGATTCTGATGGGTTGGCGAGAAAATAAGATCCATATTTATGTTGGAAAAATTCTGCTTTCGTAGCATTTCGTAGGCTTCCAGTGGATGATGCTGTCGGCGGCCAAATAATTGGAGAGTATGATTATTAAAGCTTTGTACTCCAAGGGAAATTCGATTTACACCGATTTCTTTCAATGCAATTAGTCTGTCTATTTTTACCGTTGATGGGGCCAGTTCAAAGGTCCATTCGGTCGGAGCTCGGTGGCATTTTTTTTCAATGGCTTGGCCAATGGTTATAATGTGTTCAGGTGTTAAAATTCCCGGTGTTCCTCCGCCGAAATATATGCTATCGAAAGTTCTATTATCTTGGATGTTTTGTAATTCTTTTTGTAGATATTTCACATATAGATTCACTGAAATTTTCGATAGAGGTTCTTTGTAAAATGCACAATAGGAACACGTTGTTGGGCAAAATGGCACATGAATATATAGGCCAATTCGTGTATTTGTGAAAGCTTTTGCTTGCAGATCCATTTTTGTCTATTTATATCAATAAGCAAAATATGGAATTGAAAGAATTTTTTTCTAAATTTACATTT
>JAIRTH010000011.1 GCA_031255005.1 Puniceicoccales bacterium
GTTGAATAATGGGTAATGGATGAGGTCCTTTTGGTAAGAGGAGTTTGTGTCATATTTTCTTTATTAGTGTTTAATTTCTCCATTATATACTTTTTGCTGGAGAAAAGTGCCGTGATCGTCGCTCCAAAACGTGTTTTGCAGGTGTTATTTTCCAGCAGCTTATTGACTGTCTCAAAGAAACTAACGTTCTGGCCACTAATATTAATACCCCCTATCATGATGCACTGATTATATTTTACAGAATTTGGATGTCAAATTTTTCTTTAATAATTTTAGTTGACGGAAGTTTATTTTTTTATAAAGCGCCAATGCGGTTGATATGAATCGCCGAGCGATGGATGCATTTATTTAATCTATTGTCATTGTTAAATCTACTGTATTATTTGCTTGGCCATATGATTTCGCCGCCAGTTCTTTAGGGTTTTCCGGATATTTACTTTTTGCCCAGGAGCACTTCGGTTTGTTTCCTTTCATATTATTGTCCATGTTTCTGCAGGTCTTATTTGGCGATGGCAGATTTAGCAGCTTACCGAGGACAGTGGTTCTTTTTGGAAATATTTAGAAAGTTTTGTGAATAAAAAATAGCTATGGCAGTGTATTCATGATGTTCAGGACGTTTTGTAATGCGTTGGTCATGGATTGCAAGCTACCCTTTTCACCTCTTAACATGACGCGCAGAATTGACTTACTTTTTTCGTCGAGAGGAGTGAATTCTGATTTTATGAGTTTCTCAAGAAGTGGTGAAAGCTGGATGAGATTGCTTTGGATCTGCATTAGGTCTACTTTTTGATCTGAATTTATATTAATTGCGCCGCCGTTGCTTTTTATCAAAACCACAGCTCCCTGGATATTGTCTGCTATTGAAAGAATTTCGTCGCGAAGTGTATTAATGTTAACATTTTGGCTGTCGATCATCTTTTTGATCGAATCTGTGCTATTTTGTATATTGTTAGATGCTTCTCTCGTTGATATGGATGTGTTCAATGGTTGTTGATTTGTATTGTCATAGAGGCCACTGACTTCATTTGGCTCCTGGTGATTGTTTTCATTAATTCCCTTTATTTCTGGAGTATTTGCTATAGCTTCCGATTTATTTTCTTCAAAATCTGGAGAATGGGTAATGGATGAGGTCCTTTTGGTAAGAAAAGTTTGTGTCATATTTTCTTTATTAGTGTTTAATTTCTCCATTATATACTTTTTGCTGGAGAAAAGTACCGTGATCGTTGCTCCAAAACGTGTTTTGCAGGTGTTATTTTTCAGTAGCTTATTGACTGTCTCAAAGAAACTAACATTCTGGCCACTAATATTAATACTTCCTATCATAATGCGCTGATTATATTTTATAGAATTTAGGTGTCAAACTTTTTTTTGATAATTTTAGTTGACGGAAGTTTATTTTTTTATAAAGCGCCAATGCGATGGATGCATTTATTTATTGTCATCGTTAAAAGTTCTTCGATAAAAAGAATTAAAAATGTCAACTTGGGTATTAAGATCAGTGATAGCTGTTTCTAACTTTGCAACTGCTTTTTTTAATTCTTCGTCCTCCTGATTCTGTGGTAATTTTTCTAATACTATAGCTTTAGCCTTTTGTGCAAACTCTAGTGCATTATTGGCCTCATTGCCTATTTTTTTTGTGCAATCATAATCGGTGGAGATCTGGGTATCTTCCAGGGCTTTTTTGTATTTTTTTACGGTTTCAGTGAGTTCGAGAATTCGTTCATTGGGAATTTCATGTTTGGTGATGTTATGTGGAGTAATTGCTGGTTCATTTGTAATAGTAGTGGTATTTGTTTGTGCTTTGGGTTTGCTCGTAAAATTTTTCGTATAATTTTTTATTTTATTGCGAAAATTACTCCATGCTTTCTTGTCAGATCTCTTTGGGTTTTGTTTGGTCAAGGATTTGTTTGGAACATTTGGTTGTTGTGATTTATTTATTGCATTACATAACATTTCATTTACTTTATCCCTTGGTTGAAATGTCAAGAGTAGAGCGCCAAAATAGCTAGTTTTATTGTTTTTCAATTGATTAGCTGCTTCAAAGCGATTACAATTGGCGCCATTAGCGTTAAATCTAGCAAAAACCATAACATAGTAATTATATTTAATATGTCCAAATTGTCAATTTTGAAATATTTTATTGGACAAGTATTTATTTTTTCATAGAAAAGTTAGTGCAAGTGGAGAGAGTAGTGAAGTTGTTTTTAGGTTTCTTAGGTGGCATGGCAATTAGTTCTATGGCTATGGCTGCTGGTGCCCATGGTGCTGCAGCAGAAACTTCCTCTCTGTCAGCCAGTCCAGAAGTGGTTTTTGGTCAAGGCATAACGGATACTCTGGTCACGAGCTGGGTCATTTCATTGGCCATAATATTATTAATGAAGTGGTTGGTTGGCGCTGGACCGACGAAGATTCCTGGGACAGGTCAGGCTGTGGTTGAGTCAATACTAGGTGGTTTGCAAACAATTATGGAACCAATTATGGGAAGAAAAGCCTTTCGGCATATTTTTCCGTTGCTGTTTGGCTATTTTGTTTTTATATTACTGCAAAATTGGAGTGGACTGTTGCCTGGCATTGGCTCGATTCTGCACAAAAGTGGCGGTGTCTATGTTGGCATATTAAGGCCGGTTAATTCGGATTTAAATGCCACATTGGCATTGGCGTTGATTTCATTGGCTGCATGGATGTATTTGTCAATCAAACATGTAGGAGTCGCTGGACTCTATGGTCATATTTTTGGCAACAAGGCCGAGAGGGAAGGTATTCCTGGTCTTATGTATGGATTTTTGTTCATTATTTTCTTTGGCGTTGGGCTCATAGAGTGCATATCGATACTTTTTCGAGGAGTATCATTGTCGTTCAGATTGTATGGCAATGTGTTTGGTGGCGACAATCTGCTTCATAACATGTACACATTCAGCGAGTTTTTGACCAATGACGGTTTTGTAAAGACCGAATTGTTTGGAACTGCTTTGAATGCTTTAGGTGGTGGTGCAAATCTTATTGCGTTTATAATAAAGTACTTAGGTTTTCTGTTGCCGCTGCCATTTTATTTTTTAGAAATTTTGGTTGGACTAATTCAGTCCTTTGTATTTACTCTATTGGTGGCTGTTTATGTCGGGTTAATTGTTAACCATGACGATGAACTGCATCATGTTAATTTAGAATAAGTTATGGTGTTTAATGATTTAATAAAAGGAATAAAATATGCCGTTTGATGTTATTGGTGTTATAGGTGAGGTGACCGGGAAGGGCCTGACTGGTATGTGTGGTTGTGTGGCTGCTGCGCTTGGAGTAGCGATGATTGGAACGAAGGCAGTGGAAGCTGTCGGTCGCAATCCTGGAGCTTCGGGCAAGGTTTTAGTGCAGTCGATTCTCGGCATGGCCCTAGCTGAAGCCGTTGCATTCTATGCTTTGTTCTTCTCTCAAAAGTAGTTATGTTCGGTTATTGAATTATTTTTTGATAGGTATTAATGGCCATTGAGTTGCCAGTATATTTTGCTTCTTCTGCTGTTGGTGCTATTTTTGGCAAGTTCGGCATAGATTGGCATTTGCTTCTGATTCAAGGGGTTAATTTTTTATGTGTGGTCTTTGTGCTTTATCGTTTTGCCTTTCGGCCGGTGCTTAGGACCATGGATGCGCGTAGGAGCGAAATAGAATCAGGATTGAAGTATGCCAGCGATATGAAAGCTGAGCTGGAGAACCTTAACAGTCAGCGCGAGAAGATGATAGACAAAGCGAAGACCGAAGCGTCTGAGATCATTGGAAACGCTCAGCAACAGGCCAAGGTCTATGTGGACCAGCAAAAAGCTGATATGGCTGCTGCTATGGAATCGATGTTTGCCAAGGCCAGGGCTGATATTGGCGCAGAGCGCGACGCTATGATTGAAAATACTAAAAGTGAACTGAAATATCTGGTGGTTGATTTGGCGTCTAAGGTTTTGGAAAAAACTCTGTCGCAAGATGATAAAGATAATTTTGTCCGAGCGGCTTCCATCGAAATGCGAGACGTTTTCTATGCAAAAAAGAACCAATGATGCGTTGATTAAAAACCTTGTTGCTCTGTCCTTTGACAGCGATTCCAAAGTGTCATTTCAAAAAACTAGGGCGGTGGTCACAGTACTGTCTGAATTTGTCGATGGCAAGGTCGCTTTGATAAAATATTTTAAGCTACTACGTAAGGCCATTCAGGACAATACATTAGTAATTGAGTATGCCGGTTCTTTAGATGAAAAAGAGATTAATTCTCTAAAAAATATCATTGAGGCAATAAAAAATCACAAGGTGGATTTGGTGGCAAAGGAAAATTCACAGCTGATCGCTGGGGTAAAGATTTCCATCGGAGATGAAGTTTATGACGCCTCTATCAAAACTCGACTAAATTCCCTAAAGTGATATGCCGCAACATGTTTTATAACATGTGACAGTTAATAATGAAAGTAGTTTACGGTATAAAAGATAGATTTTTATCCACTATTAGATTGTTTTTTGCCAGTGCGATTGACCGGGCGGATCGAGTGTCATTGATTTGCATTGGATGCCTAATGAGTATTGGAATTTTGGCGATACACTCTGCAGAAGGTGGCATATTTGTGCTGTCCAAAATGCAGTTAGTTTGGTCAATTATCGGAATGATGGCCTATATAATTGTGGGCCGGATAGATTATAACGTGTTGATGCGCAATGCTCACTGGCTGTATGGCCTAGGCATCGTCCTTCTGCTATTGCTGTGGACGCCCATTGGTGTTCGACGATTTGGTTCCCTGCGGTGGATCAATGTGGGGATTTTAATTCAACCATCCGAGCCGGCCAAAATAGGGACGCTCATTATGATGGCAAGTTTATTGGCGCGCTCCAATGTGGGAGCTGTAAGATATTCGCTGATAACCATGTTGAAGGCTGGGTTAATATTGATGGTGCCAACAATGTTGATTGTGTTGCAACCTGATCTTGGGTCGTCACTTACATTTTTTCCTATGGTTTTTTCATTGTTGTTTGTTTCAAATCTTTCGAGTAAATTTTTTGTGGTTGTCTTGAGTTCTATTTTACTTGCAATTGGTCTGGTGGCGGTAGATGCGTATTCGTATCATATCTTTCTGGATAGCAATAAGTTAAATCCTTATGAGGCGATTGGTCAGTATGAAAATCGTTCTTTTTTGCCATTGAAAGATTATCAACGAAATAGAATAATTTCGTTTGTTGCACCAGATGTTGTTGATCCAAAAGGTACTGGTATTAGTTGGAACCTGAGGCAGTCATTGATTGCCGTTGGGTCTGGTGGTTTCTGTGGAAAAGGCCATGGCAATGGCACCCAGGCAAAACTTGGCTATTTGCCAAAATCTGTGGCATCCAATGATTTTATTTTTTCAGTCATCGCCGAAGAACATGGATTTATTGGCGGGGTGATTATTTTAATTTTATATATTATTTTGATAGGCAATGGGTTAAAGATCGCATGCATGGCTCGTGATAGATTTGGCATGCTATTATGTGTTGGTGCCAGTGTTATTCTACTGATCCATATTTTGATCAACATTGGGATGACCATCGGGGTGATGCCGATTACTGGAATTCCATTGCCTTTCCTTAGTTATGGTGGCTCGTTCATGTTGGTGTGCAGCATTTTACAAGGCATCATACAGAGTGTTTTTAGATTTAGAAAGAGTTATAATTGAAAATTATGGGTAGATTTAATGATGAAAGGATAGTGGCAGAGTTGAGAAAAACTCCTAAGGAGCCAGTTTATAGCGGCCCATCGAAGGAAGTCCTTAAAGGCGAAGCGCTTATAAGGTCAAAGGAGCAGACTTTGTTGCAAAGAATAATAAGAGCTTTTACGCGGTCAGACAAAATTTTTCGAGAAATTATTATCAATTCATCATCCACAGAAAAACGAGTTGCATTGCTGGAAGATGGTGTGCTGCAAGAATTTGAGATCGAATATTCGGATATGAATAATTCCGTTGGGGCGATATTTAGAGGAAAAATTCAGAACCTTGAATCTGGTCTCAAAGCGGCTTTTGTGGAGATAGGAACTGAAAAAAATGCATTTTTGCACTACTGGGACGCCATTCCGGCAGCAGATTCATCGGTGGAGGTGGTTCGAGAAAATACGACGGCAAAAAAAGCAACCATTGCGGCCAGTGATATTCCGAAATTGTATCCAATTGGTTCCGAAATAATGGTTCAGATAATAAAATCGCAGATTGGAACCAAGGGGCCAAGGGTCACGACTAACATTGCATTGCCTGGCCGCTTTGTAGTATTGATGCCGTTCAGTGGCGAGTGTGGTATCTCAAAAAAAATAGAATCGAAGGTCGAACGATCGAGGTTGAAAGAGATTTTGAATAAAATAAAAATTCCCGACGGTATGGGATTGATAATTCGGACCGCTGGTGAAGGAAAAAAAATGAGATACTTTGTGAGAGATATTCATATTTTGCTGAAAAAATGGGAGACAATTAGCAATAATATGAAAAAAAATTCTGGCCCAGCGATGATCTATAAGGAACCGGATTTAATCGAGCGCACCGTTCGCGATTTCCTTACAGATGATATAGATAGAGTCATAATAGATGATGAAGATGATTACAATAAAATTTTAGATTTGGTGGGAACAATTTCGTCGCGTTCCAAACGAAAAATTCATTATTTTAGCAATGATATTGCCATATTTGAGAGATTCAATGTGGAGCGCCAGGTCGAGCAGACCATGATGAAATATGTATCGTTACCTTCTGGTGGAGAGATTGTTATAGAAGAAGTAGAGGCACTAACAGCCATCGATGTTAATACCGGAGCTCATCGAAATAAAAATGATGAGACGGAAAATAAGAATTTTATCTATCAGGTTAATGCTGAAGCTGCTAGAGAAATCGCCAGGCAAATAAAGCTCCGAAACCTTGGCGGGCTAATAATTGTGGATTTCGTCGATATGAAAAATCCGCGCGATAAGAAAAAACTTTATGAGTTGATGTGTGAATTGATCGGAAAAGATAGGGAACGAACCCAGATATTGCCGATTTCTCATTTTGGTTTGATGCAAATATCCAGGCAACGGCATTCGCAGAGTACGGCGAGAGATTTGCGTGATGCTTGCCCTTATTGCAGTGGCAAAGGATTCGTAAAGTCTTCGCGGGCAGTCAGTTTGGAAATTCAGCGCAGACTAAGCGGTATCCTGAGACGGCTAGGTGGCGATGCGAAAAACGGAAGTTCAACAAAATTGAAGCGGATAAGAATATTTATTCATCCCTCTGTGGGGCAATATCTTCGCGAACGTTACGAAAAAGTTCTATTGGACATTGAGCGTAATAATAATGTAAAATTGATTTTTCGAGCAGATTCTGCTTTTCATGCGGAAAATTTTAAGATAGTTGATGTTGATAATGGCAGAGAATTAAAGTGAAAGAATGTAACAAAATAGTTATATTATGTGGTGGTTACAGTTCATCGGAACGAGAAATTTCGCTGAAAGGTGGTGAGGCGGTATGCCGTGCGTTGGCAGATATTTTGAATGTGGTAAAAATACACTTGGATGCAGATGAAATTCCTGTAAAATTGGACCCAAAAACAGATGTAATTTTTCCGATTTTGCACGGGGAATTTGGTGAAGATGGTCAGCTTCAGCGTTTGCTAGAAACCACTGGATTTGGTTTTGCTGGCAGCGATTCGCAGTCTAGTGCGTTATGTATGAATAAGTTACGTGCAAAAACTTTGGCGTTGGAGCTGGGTATTAATACGGCAAAATTTGTCGAACTAGAGTCTAGGCAGTATGAATATGAAGAACTTTGCGATGCATTTTCTGGCCATCCTTTTGTATTGAAGCCGGTGGGCAAAGGAAGTAGTATTGGAGTTCACAGGATTTTTGCCAAAAGTGACTGGTTGGCGGTTTGTGGTGAAGTTTTGCGTGGCGACTGGTTCGTTGAAGAGCATGTCCGAGGCCGCGAGATAACGGTGCCAATTCTTGGACATAAGTCTTTGCCTATGATAGAGATAATGCCAAAGAGCGGGTTCTATGATTATAGGCATAAATATGTAGCCGGGATGACCGAATATATTGTGCCAGCAAAAATTGACCACGGTTTAGTTGCTGTATTTTCAGAGTGGTCCGAGAAAATATATGCCAATTGTGGCTGTCGCGATTTCGGGCGCATTGATTTCATCCTGTCCAATGAAGGTGTTGTCAACTTCCTTGAGATTAATACAATTCCCGGAATGACTGCCACTAGCTTGTTTCCAAAAAGCGCTGCCTACAATGGCTTATCGTTCCAAGAGCTTTGCGTTGAAATGATAATGCCAGTTCTGAAACGGTCGGGTATTTCGCTAAAAAATGTCCTATTATCATCAAATTAAATTGCTCCGAAATTGTGCATGAGATTGCTAAAAAATCGCCCAACTGTCTGAATCATGTGTTTAAAAAATTAGCACTTTGGCTATCGGTCGGAGCGATTATCATTGGACTAGCCTATGGAAGCTATCTATTTCTGGTTGAGCGATATCCTGTTCTCAAGCAGAATATATTTACCCAGCCGGTCAGGCAGATAGATTTTCTGTCCGATGGCGTTTTGTCAGCTCACTGGGCGAAAGGAATTATTTCAGTGAAAAAAAATATTGACATTATGGATGTGGATATTTTCGAAATCAGAGATAAATTTGAGCTATTCAGGCAAATAAAGCATGTGGAAGTCAAAAGATCATTTCCTGATACGATAAAAATTCATATCCATGAGCGATGGCCAGTTTTACGTGTGTTGGGCCAGGAGAATAACAGAAGTAAGATGGTCAGAACTCAAATGTTCATTGATTCTGAAGGGGTTATATTTCAAGGCATGGGATATTCGAGGGAGATGGTGGAGGGATTGCCGTATCTTGACGCTGCTATGATCAAGAAAGACAAGCGTTCCGGGCAGTATGAATGTGCCGATGGGATCGATGGAGTTGCCGAACTTATGTCTCTGGCTAGGAAGAAGTATCCGAACATATATTCTAAATTTGAGGTAATTTCCTGTGACAAAGTTATGGGGAAACATGCTGCGCCTTGGCGAAGGATAAAATTGCGATGTAGTTTTGCCAAAGAGGTGGTTTTCAGTGACAGCAATTTTGAAGAGCAACTCGAAAAACTCAATTTTATCCTTTCCGACACAAAGGTTAGCACTAAGCTTCCGGTTTATAGACTGGATGTTACTGCAGGTAAGGAAGTTGTGGTTAAGTTTAGGGATGATAATGGCGGTAAATAGGTGATAAATAAAATCATGAATGCGATAGATTTTTTTCAATTTCCAGAAAACTTTGGTCACTTTAGCGGATATTTTGATCTCCATCAGGCTCCATGGGAATGGCTTTGCAAGATAAAGATAGCATTGGAAGAAAGGAGGTTACAGAACTTAGCGCCGGGAATTAGCGGTGGAGTTTCCGTAGGCCGCAACGTATATATTCATCCGAGTGTAAAATTGCCGCATTTTGCCACATTGGGCAATAACGTGTTCATCGACAAGGAGACCGAGTTGAGGCCTGGTGCCTATGTAAGGGATAATGTCATCATTGGCTGTGGCTGTGTTATTGGCAATTCGTGTGAGCTAAAGAACTCTATAATAATGAATTACGTGCAAATTCCTCATTTTAACTACGTGGGTGATTCGATCCTTGGCAACCATTGCCATCTCGGTGCCGGCGTAATTTTGGCTAATCTGCGGCTGGATAAGAAGTGTGTGCGTGTTTTACAGAAGGATACCGGTCTCAGAAAATTTGGTGCAATCCTTGGTGATTTGGCCCAGGTCGGCTGTAATTCTGTTCTAAATCCTGGCACAATTCTCCACAAAAATGCCACGGTATCGTCCTGCATGTCCTTCGCTGGAGTGTTGCCATGCAACAAGATAGCGTTCATTGATAGAAATGGTGTGGCGATGGTGAAAAATATGAAAACTGATAATTGACAAATTTTGTTATTGTTTTATCAGCCAATAAAAATACAATTCTATAAGGATGGGTGACTTAATTAAATTTAAAAGAGTGGTTGGCTATTTAGCTGAACAATTGAAGCTCGGCAACTTGGAACCTGATGAAGAGGGAGCCTGTTACCTTGCCTTTGATGATGATTTAATAATGAAATGCGCTGCCATAGAAGATTCAAATCAGGTTGAGATGGTTTCTTATGTTGGTGTATTGCAAAGAGATAGCGTTGATGCGCTGAGGGAAATTTTAAAATATAATCATTTTTGGAGTGATACTGCCGGCGCAAATCTTGGTCTCTCCGATGAGGATAGCACAGTGATGCTAAGTCAGTACATAGACATGGACTTCATCGATGAAATAACATTTTATAAATCCGTCGAGAATTTTGTAAATGCCATGGATCATTGGAAAACGAAATTCCCTGAGTTGGCCAAATTTGCCGAAGATGGCGCTCCTCAACAGGCTGTAGATCAAGGAGTTCCGGTTTCTGGAGACTATAATCCTGGTTTTATGATGGGAGTATGAGTTCGCTATGAATGGCTTCGGCGGACTGGAAAATGCTCCGATGATTTTTTCAGAGGACGTGATTCTTAAAGCTTTATCATACAAAAATATTGATAACATAACAGCCTATTTGAGCGATAGGGAAACAGTTTTTTTGCTGACCTACACGCCCTATCCCTATACCAGAGAAATGGCAGAGTTCTGGATCCGCCACATAGACAATACCATGGCGCGCGGCGAAACCTTTTACTGGAGCATAAATGTTAAAAGTGATTTCATCGGCACCATTGGCCTATCCATATTCAGCGAGCATGATAAGGCCGAAATGCATTATTGGATTGGTAAGCCTTACTGGGGCAATGGTTACTGTACTGCTGCTGCACGCCTTGTCATCAATTATTGTTTCAACGTTATGAAATTGCATCGGCTGGAGGTGAATCATATGACTCGCAATGTCGGTTCTCGGCGAGTCATAGAAAAATGTGGATTCATCTTCGAAAGCGAAGCTGTCGACTACGTAAAAAGGTTCGGTAAATATGAAAACGTGATGTTTTATAGACTGATGATGGATGATGTGAAGAACACTCGTTCCAACTAAGGATCTAGCCTCGGGAAAAGTATTGCGCTTTCAATAAATCGATTGCCAGCCAACGAGTTGCTGAACAATAGGTCGGTCTTCCAACAGAGTTTTCCAGGATGCATCCCAAACAAATAAAATATCTTATCAGCCATATTCGGCATCAATGGATATAGAGCCAGGGCCGTTATCCTAACGCATTCTGCTGCAATGGCTAATGTTGCAAACAAGGTGTTTTTGTCATCACTGGAAGAGGATTTTGCCAGCTTCCATGGCGCCATGGTTTCTATATATTTATTGGTTGCTCTTATGAAAATAAACAGATCATCCAAGGCCAAATGAAACTGCAAGCCATAGCACTGATCAATGAATCTATCTTTAATCGTCGCCCATAGCGCTATCATGCCTCCATCATAGCCTTGATCTTGAGTATATTCTGGGCACACGCCATTGCAATAGCGCGACACCATGTTCAATATTCGGCTGACCAAATTGCCTAGATCATTGCCCAAATCATTGTCATATCTGGCACTGAATAAATCGTGGGAAAAATCACTATCTTGGCCAACTTTCATCTCGCGAATCAAAAAATAGCGAACAGGATCGGAGCCATATATTTTCGCATACTCCATCGGATTTATTACATTACCAAGGCTTTTGGACATCTTTGTGCCGGAACAGGTCCACCAGCCATGAGCGAGAAGTGTCTTTGGCATAGGGATATCTAGAGCATGAAGCATTATTGGCCAATAGACCGCATGGGCAGGCACAAGAATATCTTTGCCTATGGTGTGGTAATCCACTGGCCAATATTCTTCAAAATCATTTGTGCCGTAACCTACTACAGAAATGTAGTTTATGAGCGCATCGAACCATACATAGGTGACATATTGATCATCAAAGGGCAATGGAATTCCCCAGGATAATCGATGCTTGGGTCTGGAAATACATAGATCATTGATGTCATCTGCCAGAAACTCAAGGACTTGCTTTGCGCGAAACTGTGGAAAAATGAAATCTGGATGGCCATTTATATAATCTGCCAACCAATCTCTGTGCTTAGTCAGGCGAAAAAAATAATTGGATTCGCTCATCTCAATCACATCGCCAAACACTTCTTTTGGCCAGATGCCATTGACTTTATCCTTTTCTTGCAGAAACTGTTCTGTTACAGTGCTATAGTAGCCGCTGTATTCTGCTTTGTATATATCTCCTTGGTCAAATAATTTCTGTAATATATTGATAACCACTGCCTTGTGTCGCGGTTGGGTTGTGCGTACATAGTCATCATACAAAATCGAAAGTTCTCGACACATGGACCTAAATTCTACGGCGGTTGCATTGCATAATTCCTGAGGGGTCATGCCATTTTTTTCCGCCGTTTGTTGAACTTTTTGACCATGTTCATCCAATCCAGTCAGGAAATGGACTTCTTCTCCCATAAGACGATGAATTCTTGATATCACATCTGCCAAAATTTTTTCATAGGCATGGCCAATGTGTGGTTTCCCATTGGCATAATCTATGGCCGTCGTTATATAAAATTTCTTCATAATAGGTTATTTTGGCAAAACAATACCTGTCCATTGCCATGGCATACCAATGTATAGAATGACCGACGGTCAAGCCTAAACATCATTTGCGCTGGGAGTTTAACCATCCAGGATTTTTTATTGTATTTTTTATGCCAATGAATGTTATGACCAAATAAACCGCATACATGGTGGCCTGGGCGTATTCTTTTATGTTTATATTACGGATAAATAAAAATCCATTGCTGAATAACCATAATAAATAGCACAGTTTCAATCGAAGAGTTGCATTTAAGTAGGCACCAATCAGAGAAATTACCACTGAAATCCAAGTCAATATTTCAATAACCTCCATAGCTAATGACAAAAAATCAACGAAAGCCTAGGTTGTTAAAGTCACATCTTTGGATTTGTCAATGGATATTCTGCTATCTCGGGCTTGAGAATAGCTGGGCACAGTTAATTGAAAATTTTCCCAGGATAAATTTTTAAATATTTTTTCTGTTTTCAATGCAAGTTCCAAAGCCGTATTCCTGATGCCATCGGTATCGAAAATCGGTATGTTGTTCTTTAAAAATATGATCTTATTGTGGTTATTGGTCCATTCAATATTAATTGCTTTGGTGGAGATTTTTTCAAATTAGAGGCATTTTGGTCCAGGTCGCTTTGGATTGGGCAAGGGAGTCGAGCCTGCTATGGTCCAGGACTAGGTAGGTGAAGCCGTTGGCAATGGCCTTTTCCACTGCTTGGTTTAGTGATATGTAAAAAGTAGCATTTTTTTGTATGCGATTTATTAATCGAAAATGGTAGTTCACTGGCTGTTTTGCTAAGCATCCGCGCATTTCTGTCGAATTTTTTTGAACCAATCCTATCATAGAATGAAAAGAATGAGAAATAAAATTAGTAATTAAAGCTTGATATATTAGACTTTGATGCCAGAGTTATGCCCTATTGGCATTTTGAGGTGATGATCAGAGATTGTCGTGAATGGTCATGAAATTTTTGTGTTCTATGATGAAAAGTTATTTATTGGATATATATAAGTTATGAAGAAATGTTTATCGATTGGCATGATCCTGGAGGCTATGTTTTTTTTCTCGGCAGTGGTAATCACTGGACACTGCTATGGTGCCGAAGTGGGTTGCTGTATTGATGTAAATTCTCCGGTTACTGTAAAGCTTGGGCGAGATTTTTACGATGTGCCCGGTGATGGCAATTGTGGCTATTGGGCAATAGCTGTTGGAAATAGTCCGAAAAAAGGGATCTATGAGCGTGAAGATATGCTTAATATCCGTAGGATAGTGCATTCATCGCTGGATAATTATGTTAATGCCAAGGATAATATGCAGTTAGAATCATGCAATTGTATAAAAATTGCACAGAAAATAAATAAATCGATAGTTGTTTCTGGCCTTAATAATGACTCTGGTTCAAAGAAAATTAATCCTTGCAAAGTAACTATTTATAAAGCCTGCGGTGACACAGAAAATGGCGATTTTATCGATGGTATGGATAAAAATAATCAACAACTTGTTGGTGTCAAATGCTTAAAGGCTCAAATAAATGTGGATTATTTGAGGAATTCCAGGTATGAATTGTTTAAAAAATTGTATGGAAATGATGAATATTTTAAATCCAATGGCAATGTGAATGAAGCTGTGGTTGAACAAACCCAGGTTAATTTTATCAAAAATTTTTTCGATAAATGGATAAATATAAATGATGTGATGCCCTATCCGTCCGATGCTGAAATACAAAATTTCGATGCCAAATCGGATGGTGTGGATCGCTGTAATTTTGAGAAGATCTGGAGCAATTTTTTTTCCAATCAAATATCCCAGAACAAAAAATTGCAATGTGTTATCAGTGAAAATAATGCGATATTCATTCATAATATAGGTGCCCATTGGGTTGTGGCATTGCAGAACAAAAATGGTGGTTTGGAAAATTATGACGGATCCATTCGCTTCGAAAATACATTCAATATAGACTTAAATGCAAAAAATCCTTCGTCACCAAGTTCTTGTCATTCACTTGATCCATTATTGGGGACTCAGGTATTGAAAGTTCTGCCGTTTCAGCCGTTAAATGTGGCACAAAATACCATCCCAACCATGTCATATTTTAAGAAAAAATGTTTTCATTTTGGTACCAAACTTATTGCCTTTAAGAAAAATGATTCTCGGAATGTAAAAGTTTTAGAATCTGGTAAAAAATGTAGTCATTTAAAAATTAAGTCTGTTGCTAAAGCTGTTCCGAAAAAAAAACGAAGTCTAAGTAGAAGTGAGCGACGGAAATGATGGCGTTGAACAAATGGGTTTCAAAATAAATGGCCCTAGGCATTGAACCAGAAAAAATAGAAAATTTGCCGATTTATACAAAATATTAGATGTGGTGTAAATTTCTCTTGACATCTTTTAAATTTTAAGAGATGTTCAGCCATTCATGAAATTAGAAATCAATTAATATGAGTGTTTTTTGCAATCTAAAATTGGAGTCAGTAAGTAAAAGGCAAAAAATAGTGGCTTAGAATTATTTTGATGGAAAGTTAGTGTTTTGATTGGCATAATGGCATGGTATAGAATATTGATATAAGGAGGTTAAGTGAAGTAGAAGTCAAAAGTGATGAAAGTAAAAGTATTTTAATTCTGAATTGATGTCAATGGGTATTCGTGTCCGGATTTGATATAAGTTTATTGGCATTTTGTAGTTTTTTAATATAATTATAGATATTTAGATGTTATGAAAAGGATTAATTGTGGCAAATGCTCATTATTTGAGAGGGTTGTTGTCATTACATTTCTGTCGATTGTGTCGTTTATGACATTTGATTGTTACGGCATTTTTGTGAAAGAAGGAAAGTGGACCGGGGGCTATGGCAATTCTGTGTTGGCTAGATATCTTAGGCGCACATTATATAATGTATCTGGTGGCGGCTGGAATGGATGTGGATATTATGCTGTATGCGTAGGATTGAATCCGCAGAGCGGTCGATATAGCTGTGCTGATGCTTTGGCTATCAGAAGGATTGCTTATCCCAATGTTAGTGATGATGCGGATTGTCGTGACAGTGGGACTGCTTTTTCTACCCGTAATGAATGTAGCGGAAAAATTGCTCAAAGTCTTGGTGTTATCATAGCCATGTCTGGCGTGAGAGATAAAACCGGGAGAGAGGTTATCGTCATAAATTACAAAGATGGCAATAGGTATATTGAAGAGGTTAGCAATTTTGATTTTAGCAAAGACTATGGCTTTAATAATGGAGATACAGTGATTCTTCTTCATCGCATACCAGCCGAAGGCATGCCTAGCGGTATGCCTCATTGGGTAGTTGGATTGCCAAATAATTTGGGCCGCGCATCTAATGAATTTGAAAAGATTATATTGCCTAAGGCTAGAGTATTGGGCGGTGTTAGGGCACCAGAAACAAATGCGGTCCAAAGTGTTAATTCCAGTGTAGATAACAGAATAATTGCTGAGCCAAATGTACGATCTTCCAAAAAAATCGCGCAATCTAACGGCGGGGTTAAGAGGTCAAAAAGAAAAAAAGGTAACGCATTTAGTGGTTCATTTTCAAGGAAAAGTCAAAAAAATGCACGAGCTGGTGGCGGTGGCCGCAGGTCCAATGGACGCAAAAAAGGCAAAAAAAATAAAAAAGGCAAAATTGGCGTATCTCATGTGGCGAGTGCCAAAAAATTTAATGCTTCTGCAAAGAAAAAATTAAAGAGGAATAGAAAAATTTTGAAAAAAGTCCGAAATTCAAAAAATTAGAAACACTAAAAATTTTTGCTGATTTTGTGGATTAATATGATCTTATCGATACCGTGGAATGACCTTTCATAGTATTTTCGCCTTTGCATTTCATCAAGCTAGTTACGTAATGAAAAGAAGATGAAGCTTTCATATGGTCGCTGATGTAAAAATTAATATTTTGAAAATTATTAATAATTTTGTTGACATCCTAAAATAATAATGAAGAGAATATATCTGCCGTTGTGAAAATGAAAAATTTAATGATTAGTAGGTTTTGGGCAATTTTTTTTGCCATGTGGGTATTATTTATAGGTTTTGGTGCGAGTAATGAATTAGCTGCCGTTACCGCGTCCAGGCCCAATGTGGCGGCGGTTAATAAATGGACGCGCAACTCTAACGGCACTGGTAACTCATTAATTGTAAATGATTTAATTTTGCATAATGTGTCTGATCATGGATTATTTAGTGGCTATTGGGCGATAGCCATTGGGTTGAACCACGGAAGAGATTGTTCTATTTTTGATGCATATAAAATCAGAAAATATATTCATAAGAATCTTGATGATAAGCACGATTGTACTGAGGATACCATGCTGCAGAATTACAAATGCAGTGATATTGCGAAGGCCATTAAGCGGACAATAGTTATTTGTGGATTTAATGATATTAATTTTTCCAACAATGACAAATTTGCAGAGGTTTTTCTGTCCAATGGTAACAGTTATTATTGTGTCATGAATGGAGCTAATGGAGTAATTCATATTAATGATTGCAATAAGCTGAGAATAAAAAACAAGAAATGTAGCCAAGGTGAAAAGATTAAAGGTAGAGACGGTGTGAGTATTACTGCGAAGGTTTTAGAGGCGGTGTCCAGTAAGGATGCAATATTTTTATATGAAAATCAAAATGGTAGCTATTCTGTTGCATTATGGCGTGATTCAAATGTGCCGACAGTACAACCGGCAGCTAATCCAGTAAGTAACCCAGCCGTTGGTTTGGCAACTAGCTCAACGACAACTGACTCAATGGCAAATCCAGTGCATAATAATAATAGTCTGGCCAAGGGTTATGGGCGTAGAAATCGGTTTGGCAGAAGGGGCAGAAGATGGCGACGAAATAATGTGGCTGCACAAACCAGTAGAAATGGCAGAAAATTAAACAAAAGGCAGGCGAGAAATAAAAAATTATCAATTGATATGAAAAATATGAGTATATCGAAGATGGGTCATATAAAAAATAAAAGAAGCTAGTTAGCTTTTATGTTTTAACTATTTCAGTGCTTTTTATTTTAAAAGTTCTGATAGATGAAGCGTGAGAAGGTAAATGATTGTGGAATTAAAGCTGTGTATGACATTTGGCAGAGCGATGGCAAGCATGGTGTCTAGCGTAATTATAATGAAATTTTGTATTGCCTAGTGGCTTTTTGCTTACATTATAGAGGATATTCGATGGTGGTCATATATCTGTTGGTGTTGGACTTAGGCCTAGTGACGGTGGATTAACTACCAATGTAAATCATTTTACCGAAGCGTTAGGTGGTTCGGTTGTGGTATTTTCTGGCGATGATATGTTTCGACATTCATTGATAGCTAAGGAGATATATCAACTGAGCCCCTGTGATAATTTTTTTGGCAGAGCTTTTGCTTATATTAATAGGTATGAATTGGAAAGTGCTGAAAAATATGTAGTGAAATCGGCGAAGATCATTACCTGCCATTGTTTGTATAGATTTCATTGCCATTTTGTCCATAAGATGTTCCGACAGTATGGTATACCGTACAATGTTGTTCTTCATGGAGCTTTGGATAGATTCGTTAGATCTCAGAGAAAAATTTGCAAAGCTTTATGGCTGAATATGTTTGGAAAGCAATTTTTGGCCGATGCAAGATATGTGATCTGTGCAACCTCGGCGGAAAAAATTAAAGCCATGGAATTTTTCTCCAATGCAAATTATGTAGATTTATATTGGCCCACAGAGCTTTATGAAAAAAAATGGACAGAATTAGATAAGAAAAGACAAGAGCTAAGGATCCGATATGGAATCAAAGAAGGTTTTAGGGTTTTGTTATGTCTTGGTCGGTTAAACAGCGTCAAAAATCCACTCGATGTCATAATATCTTTAAAAGAAAATCGCGCCAAAATTGTTCTGTTACTTGTTGGGCCAGAAGATGATATATCGTTTAAGCAATGCTATGCTACGGCCAAAAAATGTGGTGTTGAAATTAGATGTACAGGATTTGCAGATCTGGAAAAGAAGGAAGAAATATTTGCGATTACTGATTACTATATTTCGCTGGCCCATCACGAAAATTTCAATTATGCTTTGGTTGAATCGTTGGCGAGAGGCATTCCGGCAATAATATCCCGCGGAAATGATTTGAGTCACGATATTACCGGCGAATCATTTTGCAATGTTGTTGATTCACGAAGTGATGTGAATTTTGTTTTGCAACAACTTGATAATATTAGTGGTTGTGAGTCAGGCGTGCGATTAAAGTCTGCCAAAGAATGGGTCAAAGAGCATATGCAGTTTAGCGACTTTAGAAACAAGTTGCTAATTTTATATCAATAATTATCACATATTTTCTTGCTAGATTGTCATTATTGTTACATAGTTTAAAACAGTACTGATGGAAGATGTTCGTGTTAGATTTGCTCCAAGTCCGACGGGGTTTTTACACATAGGTGGTGCCAGGACGGCGCTTTTCAACTGGTTATATGCTAGGCATACCAGTGGTACTTTTGTGCTGAGAATAGAGGATACCGATGCGCATAGAGATACGCAAGATGCTGTGGATGTTATATTTAAAGGTCTGCGATGGCTTGGCTTGGATTGGGATGAAGGTCCCTTTGCTAGGGAAAAATTTGGGCCATATTTCCAGAGTAGGCGCGGTGAGATATATAAAAAATATCTTGCTAAACTTAGGTCAAGCGATCGAGTCTATGATAAAGATGGTGCGATTTATTTCAAAATATCCGGAGAGCCGCAGGTGATAGATGATTTGATTCGTGGGCGCGTAACACGCAAAGAAGAGAAGGATTTTGTCATTTTTAGATCTGATGGGTCTCCGGTGTTTCATTTCGTTAACGTCGTCGATGACATAGACATGCAGATCACGCATGTGATTCGCGGCGAAGATCATTTATCAAATACCAGCAAACATATTGAGCTTTTTAAGGCTTTTGATGCAAAGGTTCCCCATTTTGCACATATCCCGTTGATTTTGAAAGAGCACGGGCAAGGAAAGATGAGTAAGCGCGACACTGGTGCATTGGTCGAGGATTATGAGAAACGAAAAATTTTGCCAAATGCTCTAAGAAATTATTTGTGTCTGCTGGGTTGGTCGCCGAAAGATGATACGGAAGTCCTTCCTATTGAAGATATTGTTGAAATGTTTGATTTGAAAGATATTAACAAAAACAACGCCAGGTTTGATGAAAAAAAGTTGGCTCATATAAATTCAGAATATCTAAGATCTATGCCGATGGATGAGTTTTGGGACATTGGTATAAAGATACTGCTTGACGAAGGCATCATTACGCAAGATACTGATAGAGAGTATGTTTTTGATGTTTTATCCATTTGCCAAGAGAAGATGCGTTCCTTCGAGGAATTGTCGAATTTTGTGAGCTATTTTTTTTCAGAAGATTACGAGTTTGACGATGAGGTAAAGGAAAAGCTAGCAAAGTTCGATCCGAAGAAAAGGATAGATGAAGTGGTCGACGGAATTATGAATATGACCGATTACTATCAGGATGAATTGGAAGGACTTATCGTTGCATTGGCGAAAATTCATCATGTCAAAACCGGAGACTATATCCATACAGTCAGATTTGCTGTTTCTGGAAGGTCCGTTGGGCCAAGCTTTTACAAATTACTATCTGTGCTTGGCAAAAAGACTGTTTTGGCTCGGCTAAAAAGAGCATTGGAGATTTTTCAATAATTTTATGGAATTTTCCAGGGAAATTAACAATTTGATCGCTGATTTTCGTAATTTACCTCAGGATGAGTCCTGTGCAATTTTTCACAGAGAAGTTTTGATGCATGACGCACTGAAGTGTCTATGTGCCATGTATTTAAAAAATTCGCTGAAATCTATGAATAGTAATTTAGTTGCTAATTGGGAACAGATTGTAGGGGGCGACTATGCTAGGTATTGTTTTCCGTCTAAAATTTTACCCAATGGTATGTTGGTGGTAAATGTTAGTAACAGTGTGATTCGCAGTGAGTTATGTTTTAAAGCGTCGGAGATTATTTCCAGAATAGGTAAAATTGGCTGTTGTGACCGTGTTTGCTCGATGAAATTCATACTTTGATGGACAAATGAGCGATGAACTGGTTGACTTTTGGTGCAAAAATCTTCCTGTCCAAGCAGTGATTTTAACCAATTCCGTTATTTTATCCGTGTTGCTTGTTCTCATTCTTAGTATGGTTAGGGTGAATGTTGTCATTGCGTTGACTGCCAGTGCGTTAATAGGCGGAATGGTGGATGGATTTAGCTTTGAAAAGGCGTTGGAAATTTTTTCCAATGGCCTTGGAGATGGCGCGAAAATTGCTCTGAGCTACGCTATGCTTGGAGCCTTTGCTGCGGCGGTTGCCCATTCAGGCATTTCGGTGATGCTGGCAGATAGGATAATTTTGTCGATAAAAAATGCTTCGGCGAGGGATAGCGAATGCACAAAATTTAAAATAATCATATTGGTTGCGATTGGTCTAATGTCGATTTTGTCTAAAAATGTCATTCCGGTTCATATCGCCTTCATTCCCATATTGATACCACCATTGCTTGGCGTATTTTCAAAATTAAAAATAGACCGTCGGCTGGTGGCCTGTATTATAACTTTTGGCCTGGTTGTTGCCTATATGGTTGTGCCCTATGGAGTTGGGCATATTTTTTTAAATAATATTTTGCTGCATAATCTAAATCTTAATGGGATGGAAGCGTCAATGAAAGAATTGATGCTGGGCATGATTTTTCCTACCATTGGCATGGTAATTGGGCTGATTTCTTCCTGTCTGATGTACCATAAACCACGGGAGTACAATGCTATAAATGACGATCGATGTAAACTCAATGAGAAGGAGGGTTCATTTAAAAATATCTTGGTGTCGATCATTGCAATTATCATTTCGTTGGCCATCCAGTTGAAAACAAAGAGTACCATTGCCAGTGCTTTGGGCGGTTTTTTGGTGTTTTCTGTGGGAGGTGTTGTTCACTGGATGGATTCAGATAATGTTGTGACTCAAGGGTTTAAGATGATGGCTATGATGGCATTCATAATGATAGCTGCGGCTGGTTACAGCGCCGTTATTCGGTCGACCGGCGATATTGGAGAGTTGGTGAATTGGCTTGCTTCCGGTTCCACAGGTGGCAAAGCCATGGTTTCTTTTGGTATGTTAATGATTGGCTTGCTCATTACCATGGGCATTGGCTCTTCATTTTCCACCGTTCCGATCATTACTAGCATCTATGTGCCGTTATGTATGAAGTTGGGATTCAGTACGTTAGCGACCATAACAATAGTTGCATCTGCGAGTATTACCGGTGATGCCGGAGCGCCGGTGTCAGACACAATGCTTGGTGCCACATCGGGGCTTGGTGCCGACGGCCAGCACGATCACATCTGGGATACCACAATCCCGGCGTTCATTCATTTTAATTTTCCGGTCATAATTCTAGGCTGGATTGGCTCATTGGTGTTGTGATGGAACCGTGTCCTTTTGAGAAAAAATTTTTATCGGTGCTGAGGAAAGATGATTTGTATTTTATGTCATTGGCCTACAATGAGGCAATAGATGGATGGAATGAAAACGAAATTCCTATTGGTGCGGTTATTGTTTTTGGCAACCAGGTAATTGCTTCGTCTCATAATAGTGTATGTAAGCTCGTTGATCCTACTGCCCATGCGGAGATGTTAGCTATCACTCAGGCGGCCAAGGCGATAGGTGATTGGAGGCTTAATGAAACTAGACTTTACGTGACAAAAGAGCCGTGTCCCATGTGTTCTGGTGCGGTGATAATGTCGAGAATCGGCGAGGTGATTTTTGGCTTTGGTGATGGTAAAATGGGCTGTCTTGGCGGTGCTATCGATCTGCGTTCCATCGATAAAATTAATCATCGACCAATGGTTCGTGGCGATGTTATGGCAACCGAATGTTATGCGCTGATCAGAGATTTTCTTGAACGAAAACGATGATTAGATCTAAAATTGTTCATGCAAGTTCTTGCAAGTGGTAGCGAATTTTCATCATCCACAACGCATTGCCCGGGTGGCGGAATGGTAGACGCTGAGGACTTAAAATCCTTTGTCCGTTAGGACGTGCGGGTTCGAGTCCCGCCTCGGGCACCATCAATTTACTTCGGGATGTAGCTTAGTCTGGTAGAGCGCTACGATCGGGACGTAGAGGTCGCTGGTTCGAATCCAGTCATCCCGACCAGAGTTTTAAGTTGTTGGCATGGATAGGGTTGCGAATAATTTTCTTCGGATGGAAATTTTTCATAATACCCATTCGGGCCATTAATCAGACCTCAGAATAGATTCTGGGATTTGGTTTCCATGGTGCATGGGTAATTGGCGTGTCGTAATAATTTTGAAATGGAAGTAAGTCGTTGAAGCGCACGGATTTGCTGATTGGATAAAAGAGCCTTGAGAGTTGAGGAAGAATTTTTTCATGGTCAAATCTAAATCGAAAAATCTAAAGGAAGAATCACAGAAATTGCTGTGAAAATGGTAAGTTCTGGTACAATGCCAGTTCCATTGGTGCGATAAACCAGTTTGCCGCTGTAAAACCTTGACCGTATTTTTTAATTTTATACAATGCGTTTAGAGATGGATGGCGCCAATTCTTTAGAAAATTTTTTAGAATCAAAGGTTTTACCAGTGTTAGGCAATGCCTTCAGAGACATAGCTAATGTGAAAATTGATATGCCAAAATCCTGCAGGTTGGTTACGGAGATAGATGGGCTGTATGCTAGCCCGGAGGAGTTCATTAAAAGATCGAAAGATTTTGATAATGCTTTCATTGGCAATGACATACGTGTAATTTTTGTCCATGAGGATAGAAGCCGTGAAGTTATTGGAAAACTGGTTACAAAGATTATGTTTAGCCGTGCCAATGGTCGCGATTTCGTTGTTATAACGATGGATTCGGATTTTGATAAAAATTTTCGAGATATGGAGCCGTTGGTAATTGGCTTTGATGGAATTATAAGTGCCTATATTAAAAGCTTTAGAGAAGAAAATGACACCAGTTACTCCGTGTATTTTGAACTTTGCAACAAATTTTTTGTATCAAAGCTAGCCATTAGGCTTGGTTTTTTCCCTGGTTGGCTGGATCATATTATGGCCAGCGGCAAATCCTATGATCATTTGAAAGCCCATTCATTGTTTTTGATTGATAAGTTCTTGGATATCAAGGATTGTAACTCAATTCCCATCGATACGTTGGTTTCCTGTTACAGCAAAATTGAAAAACAGGATATCGGCCCTGGAGTTGTGCCGCAAAATTGGCCAGACGGTTCCGTGTCCATGGTATTTTACTATCCAATTTGGAACAGGGATATGAACATTGAAAGTATGTATAAGATGGAAGGCGACTTCTGGAACAGAAATGCGCCGGGCAATACAAAAATTTTGCTTGATGAATTTTCTAAAAAATATGTCAATCGATTGCTAACCAAGGATGTTGTATTGAAAATTCTCGCCCAAAGATAGGCAATTTTGATGGGTGGCTGATGGTTTGGTTGGCGTCGACATGGATGTATTTTTAAAAAAATTGTTTAATATTTGATTAAAAAATGTTAAAAATTGCTAAAGTAGATATTATACTTGATAATAGTCATTAGGTTGTATCTATTGCTAGGCATATATTATTGATGTGCAATATTTTATTTTTTTGTATGTTTTTACTCGGTTTGGCTGTATGTGTCATTGTATTTCAATGCATAACCATGCGAAATCTCATGCGGCATTTGCGCAAGGAGCGAGAATCTAATATGATGAAAGGGGCGTTTGTCGGCCTAATATCTCATGAATTTCGAACGCCGATGGCTACGATAAGAGCGTCAGCTGATTTGGTTGCAAAGTTTCGCAACAGACTGAGGCCAGAGGAAGTTGATGATAGTTTGAAAAACATATCTGACTGCGTTGTTCGTATGACCAGCATGATGGATGATATTCTGTTTCTTGGCAAGGTGCAGAATAATCAGATAAAATTTTACACAAAACAAGTCGATATTGTGGCTTTGTTCCACGAAATAGTTAGAGATGTGGACAATGCTTCGGGGAATAGGCGTGTTGTGATGACGAGCAATGTGGGGGCAAAGTGTGATCTAATGCTTGACCAGATGCTGATATATCACATAGGCGCGAATTTACTTAGTAATGCATTAAAATATTCCGGAAAGGATAAAAAAGTTGAGTTATATGTTGGTCTAGATGAAGGGTTTTTGATCATAAAGGTTACGGATCATGGCATTGGTATTCCGAAAAATGAAATCGAAAATTTGTTTGACTTATTTCATAGGTGTTCGAATGTGGGCGGCAAATCTGGCATAGGTATGGGATTGTTTATGATCAGGCAATGTGTTTCATTGCATGGAGGGACTGTGACATTGCAAACATTAGAAAATGTTGGCTCGACATTTACTGTAAAAATCCCGATAGAGTGATGGAGCAAGTAATTCAATGAAAGTAATGAAAAAAGTTTTGTTTATAGATGACGATAAGGTGTTTTTAGATACGCAATCTAAGTTTTTGGCATTGAGCGGGTTTGATGTGATGAAGTCCATGGAGGGCTTGGACGGATTAGATAGTCTCGAACGGGAAACGCCGGATATTATTATTTGTGATATAAAGATGGAAAATTTTAATGGTTTTGATTTTTTGAATAAATTTTCGCAAACTCGGTTTTTCCACAAAATACCATTTTTATGCATAAGTGGTTATACCGCAGAAGGTATGGCTGCAAAGTGCGTGAATTGTGGTGCCGATGGATATCTGAAAAAACCTATTGATTGTGATATACTTATCTATGCAATTTTTGCACTTATTCTCTATTATTCCGGTGAATTGAAAATGGCATAGAATGCTATTGATTTTCTTTTTTTGAGAGTTTTCCTATTGACCATTGGCCAAAAAAATCACTTGTTTGTACAAACGGAGAGATGACAGAGCGGCCGATTGTGCAGCACTGGAAATGCTGTGTACCAGTAATGGTACCGAGGGTTCGAATCCCTCTCTCTCCGCCAGGGATTTATAATTCTGGGCTGTGGCTATTATCTGATAGAAAATTTTTGCCCTGGTTCCGAATGAAGGAATCGAAACATTCAGTTTAGATATTTTCAAAATTTTTCACTAGACTTAAGGGCAGCAATGATGGGGGTGTCAATGGAATGGTGCTGTTTTGGTGAGTCCAATGAAAATTATATGGAATGTGAATTTTTTTTAAAATCAATGGTAGAAGGCAAGAAATAATCACCATATTGTTTTTTTATTTTAGAAAAAACTTGCAAAATATCTAATAGCCGTAGGGTGCAAATATTACTTGTCCCGTTCGTCTAGTCGGTCCAGGACACCGGATTTTCATTCCGGCAACATGGGTTCGAATCCCATACGGGATGCCAGCATTTGATTTTTTTATATTTTTTATGAAATGTATGTTATGTGATAAATATTTTTGTTGACATTTGTGTAAAATGCATGTTGTATTATCTAATGAAAACAATTAATAGGCTTTATAAATCATCATGTGCGGCTTCTGAGTTTTTTTTATCCAATTGTACTAAAAGTAGTTAGAGCAAAAATGCGAAGAGTTATTTGATGAAATTGGTTTTATGGTTTTCAAAGTAGGTGGTGAGGTGGATTGAGTAGTATTAGAAAGGAGGATTTGTTAAAATAGATAAAAATTATTGATATTGGAGTTAGTGGCAAAGATATTGAGCTATATAAGTATTTAGTTCCATCGATAGGCCATTTATTTTGTGGGATTTACTGTTTGGATTTTAAACCGCAGATCATTTAGATGAGAATATTTTCGTTGATATTTTTCGTTGTTTTTATATCCTATAAAAACGATTATGAATAAGGCGATTGTTTATTTTTGTTTGATGATTGGCTTATTTCTTGGTATAGAAAAGTCTTATGCAATAAAAAGTTTTGCGATAGTCGAAAGCTATAATGGTAGTGTTTTTGAAGGTATACTTTTACTGTATAGTAGTGGAGATTATAAATATGAATTGCCATCCATTGATTGGTCGGATCCAGAAAGTGAGATTAATAATGGATGTGAATATATAAAAAATCAAATTGGGTGTAATGTCTGCTATTCGATGCTATTTACCAGGCTATTTGCCAGAGCAGAGCCAGAGCCTAATGATGATAGGTTTATTATTTTTACCATACTTCCTGGGGAGCGTCCAGAAAAAGGAGAGATATTTTCGGCTGAAAAAATCACTAATATATGCGAAAAAGGCAAAATAGATGTGCAATGTATTGACAAGCTTATAGCAATTGCAAGGCCATGGTCGTCTCTGAATAGACATTAAAATAGACTATATATTTGATGGTCAAATTATACCTTATCTAGCTCTTGGATAGTGGTTTGTCCGTTTTTTACGGCAATCATTGCCTGGGTTTTCAGTGGTATGAGGCCTTGGATCGTTGATATTTTTTGCAAACTTTCCAATGAGGCCATGTTTCTTATGGCTTGTTTGATTTCTTTGTCAATGTCCAGCCATTCGTATATGCCGAAACGTCCGGAGTATCCGCTGTGGTTACATTTCGGACAGCCGTGGCCAATATAACATTCGCAACCAGCAAGTTCTGGATATTTTACTGTGGTGTTTTTTTCAATAAATATTTTCTTTTTGCAATTTTCGCATATTTTGCGCAAGAGCCTTTGGGCGAGAATTCCACGTATGGTGTCGGATATTAAAAACGGTTCTATTCCCATATCAATGAGTCTTGTTATTGCGCCTGGAGCGTCGTTTGTGTGCAATGTGCCGAGGACTAGATGTCCCGTAAGTGCCGCTTGTATAGCGATTTTTGCTGTAATTGAGTCTCTCAGCTCTCCTATCAAAATTTTGTCTGGGTCATGTCTTAGGAATGCGCGTAGAGCTTTTTCGAAAGATAGTCCAATATCATCTCGTACGTTAACTTGCACCATGCCATCGATTTCGTATTCCACTGGATCTTCGATGGTTAGAATTTTCGTCGCTTCATCATTTATTTCGTGCAATGCACTATAAAGTGTGGTGGTTTTGCCACTGCCCGTTGGACCAGTTGTCAATAAGATTCCAGAGCCTGACCTTAAATTCTCTCGGATTTTTGTCAATATATTTTGAGAAATTCCCATTTTATCTAGGTTAAAATGCCAGGAAGTTTTATCCAATATGCGCAGGACAACGCTTTCGCCGTATTGAGTTGGCAGGGTGGAGACGCGAAAGTCTACGATTCGATCCAAGTAGATTTTTTCAATGTGGCCATCCTGTGGTAGTCTTTTTTCCGCAAGATCCAGACTGGCAAGGGTTTTTATTCTTGAAATTATCGCATCGCCCAGATGTCTATCTGGTGCAGGCAGCTCTTGCAGGACGCCATCTATTCGTAATCTTATCGCAACGGAGTCTGCAAATGTTTCGAAATGAGCATCCGAGGCCTTGTGGGCGATGGCGTGTTCCAAAACATGGTCCACGAATTTTATTATTGGAGATTCATTATCGAAAGACATACATTTATCTTAACATCTGTGGCATGAACCAGATACGCCTTGATGATCAGGATTTTGAGTAACAAAATTTTTATGTCAAAATGTTTTGTTATTTTGAAATTATAATATTGTTTCTGGACTTTATTAGAAACTTAAGTATTAGTCCACAATTATTTTATGTATTTTGAGACTTTTGGATCTTTATTGTCTGGGCTTTGGTCATGCATTTGTGTCATAGTATTTTTTGGTGGCTCCATCGTTATTCATGAACTTGGGCACTATCTTGCCGCAAGGAGGTTAGGGTTTTTCATACCGAGGTTTTCCATCGGCTTTGGGCCAAAGATATTTTCTTGGAGGCGAAGAGAGACAGAATTTCGGTTGTCACTGTTGCCGTTTGGTGGCTATGTTGCTCTGCCGCAATTGGCTGAAATGAAAGAAATAGAGGGTGAATTTAAAATTCCCGATGGTTTGCCGATGCCAACCTGCATGGGTAAAATAATTGTGGCATCCATGGGTGTGATATTCAATCTGATATTTGCGTTTATACTGGCGTCGATCATTTGGATTGTTGGATGTGAGAGGCCGAGCAGTTTGATGACGAATATCATTGGTTATGTGCACGAGGAAATTCAGATCAGAAATGGCCAAAATGTTAGTGGACCTGCTCATGTGGCTGGTCTAAAACCTGGTGACGAAATTCTAAGCATAGATGGTAATCGTGTTAAAAGTTTTTCTGAGATAATGACTTGCATCGTGCTTGGCACTAATCGAAGTCCGGATGATCGACCATTGTCGGTGTTGCAGATTCGGCGGGCAGGAGATATTTTTAATGTGAATGTTTATCCAGAGCTTGTGGTGAAAAACGAAGCTTCGGGCGATTCCATGCGTACCATAGGAATAGAAATGGCTCAGAAATTGATTGTCCATAAGGTACTTAAGCACACTCCTGCAGAAAAAGCTGGCCTACGTAGTGGTGATATTATTTTGAAAATTGACGATAATGATGTTTTTTCCGTCACACAGTTGAATGAGATTATTAATTCTGGAAATGAGTCGCATTTTATGACTATCCAATCAGGGAATGATCAAAAATCGTTGATGCTGAAATCTATAGCTATGCCATCGAAGAAGCCCTATATTAAATTACAGTTTGATGGCTGCTCTATGGAGATTTATCCAGATTATGTCAATAACCAAAGTGTAAGCGATTTATTTAACGACGGGATGGTTTGTAAGTTGTTGGAATGGAAGCGCTCGGAAGGCGATAAATCCAATAAAGCCGTGGAGATCGGCAGCAGACTTGTTTCGGTGAGTTCTAAAAAAGTAGCAACGATGGCTGATTTGGTATTTATTTTGAAAAATACTAAAAATCCAGAATTTAAGTTTATATCAAAAAAAGGTTCCATCATGGAGGTTAGTTATGGGGATATAAAAGCTATGGAACTTATGCAGCCGGAGAAGGTCAATAGCATTGGCGTCATTTTTTTCGAGGGTACGACTTTGGTTCATCACGATCCACTATCGCAGGTGTTCGACAATATTAAAAACACTTTGATGACACTTAGGGGTTTGGTTTCGAGGAGGTCCGATGTGTCATTAAAAAATTTGATGGGTCCTCCGGGCATAATAAAGACACTTAACATGTTTGCATTGAGCGACTTTAGGTTATTATTGCTTTTTGTGATCACGTTGAATGTTAATCTTGCCATATTGAACATTTTGCCGATTCCGGTATTGGATGGCGGGCAAATTTTGATGACGATTGCCGAAAAAATGATTGGAAAAAATTTATCTGGAAATATTGCAGCGGCGATCCAGTTTTGGTTCATGATTTTATTTATGTTGCTCATTGTGTATGTTAGTTTTTTTGATATTCGAAGGTTTTTTGGTGACCATGCCGATGATATTGAAATAAAAAAGCGCATTAAATTGATGTTGCCGGAGCAGATCATTTGGAATGGCATGCCTCAGTCAGAGCAATAAATTATTGCGCATAGGTTTTTGAATTAGAAGCTGGTGGGAGATACTGGGCTCGAACCAGTGACCTCTTGCGTGTCATGCAAACGCTCTAACCAACTGAGCTAATCCCCCTCTCTTTTGCCAGAGAACTAATTTAGGTGGCCGGATCAAGAAAAATGTACAGTTATGTTGATTTGTTGAAAATTTATACTCTACTGTAAGGTGTTAACTAGGAATCAGATAAGGGTTATGAGCTTAGAATCGGAAAAGCATAGTCGGGCCAGAGAAGTATTTCAAGGAATCATTCTTTTTGTGGTTGGGTTGCTAATGGCCATTGCATTATTTGGTTTTGATCCGAATCAGAGTCGGCTGGTCAGTACAGAAGCCATTGATACGCAATTGCATAGAAGTTTAATTAGTGGGCTAGGCATTTCTTTTTCGTTTTGGGTTAACCGGTTCGTTGGGTTTGCAAGTTTTACGATTCCATTATTTTTGCTATGGTTTTCCTCTGTAATATTATTCAAATTGCCGCGGGTATTTTCAAAATTTGTTTGGATTTATTCATTTTTCGCTATTTTGGCGCTGGCAGGATTGTTTTCGATTTTTCATATATATCTTCTTAATGGAAAAGTTCTTACAGGGTTTTTTGATAACAAATTTTCAGCTGGATTGGGCGGGATAATTGGTACAAAAATATTCGATCAATTTTTGATGCCATTGGTTGGATTATTTGGCAGTTTTGCTGTGTTATTGGCGATATTTTTAGCCAGCGCGTGGCTGATTTTTAGAAGAACAAAGTCTATGGAGGATGGTGAAAAAAAAAGTCCGCAGCTGTTAAAGTGGATAAAAAAAGTATGTAATTTTCTATGGCGTTTTGCATCTCGTTTATTGCTTGTATGTTATGGATTTACTAAAAAAACATTTTTGGCGATTTTATCGGCTGAAAGAGCTATGGTTTCCTGGATTAGGGCGAAAAAGCTAGGCAAATCCGTGGCGACGGATTTTGCTTTGGATCTTTCCAAAAGCCAACCGATGGATTCACCAAAAGACGATGTGATTATTTCCGGAGCTGGAGGAAAAGAACTTGATGGAGCTGAGATGGCTGATTTTACTTCGAATTTTTCTGAAAATTTGCCAAAGAGTTTACCAAAAGACGATGTGATTATTTCTGGAGCTGGAGGAAAAGAGCTTGATGGAGCTGGGATGGCTGATTTTACTTCGAATTTTTCTGAAAATTTGCCAAAGAGTAACGCCGCAAATATATCTATCACTAGCCCTTTGGTGGAGTCTGTTGTGGTTAGGGATTCGCGTAAAGTCGGTGATTATGTGTTTCCTGGCACCGAGTTGCTGGAGCGTGGAAGTCTGAACCTTGTATCGAACGATGATCATGAAGTTGTTGCAGCTAGGCTTGTTAACATACTTGCTGAATTTGGTGTATCAGTAAGGCCGAGCGAAATTCATCGTGGTCCAGTCATAACCAGATATGAAATTTTGCCGGAGCCGGGTGTTAGGGTAGAAAAAATTGTGAGTTTAGATAAAAATATTGCCCTTGGGTTGGCAGCCAAATCTGTACGAATCATCGCACCGGTCCCTGGGAAAAGCTGTGTTGGCGTGGAACTGCCTAATAGAGAACCGGTTACAGTGAGGCTGAGAGAAATCTTAGAATCCAAAGCCTGGGCCGAAATGCGTGCAGATATTCCGATTGTGCTTGGCCGCGGGGTTACTGGTGAGCCAATTATAGCAGATTTAGCCAAGATGCCACATTTATTGATTGCCGGGTCAACGGGCTCTGGTAAGACAGTTTGCATAAATGCGGTCATTGCTTCGTTGCTATTCCATGGTTCGCCAGACGACCTTAGGTTTATAATGGTTGATCCAAAAATCGTTGAGATGCAAACGTTTAACGATTTGCCTCATATGCTAATTCCTGTGGTTACGGACCCAAAAAAGGTTCCCAATGCTTTGAAATGGTTGATATCGGAGATGGAAAATCGCTATCAGATATTTGCAAAGGTAGGTGTTAGAAATATAGCCAGTTTTAATGCAAAAATTTGCAATGGACAGCTAAAAGAGCCTCTGATGGAAGGAGATGAGGTACATGGTTTGATGGGGAAAAAGATGCCATACATTGTTTGTATAATAGACGAATTAGCGGATTTGATGATGGTGGCGCCGGGTGACATAGAGACTTGCATTGCCAGATTAGCTCAGTTAGCGCGGGCAGCAGGTATTCATTTAATCCTTGCTACACAACGACCTTCGGTGAATGTGATCACAGGAATAATAAAGGCAAATCTTCCGAGCCGGATTGCTTTTAAAGTGGCTTCCAAGGTCGACAGCCGGACAATTCTTGATGTTGGTGGAGCAGAATCCCTTCTTGGTCAAGGAGATATGTTGTTTTTGCCTCCTGGCTCAGGTGGGTTATTGCGGGCCCAAGGTGCTTTGGTTTCCGATGATGAAATAAATGCCATTGTTAGATTTTTGCATGCTACCAATGGGGCACCGAAGTACGAGGAAGCGGTGCAAGAGCGCATAGAGATTGGCGACCTGGAGGATGGTGATGATGGTGAAGGATGGGAGGATAATATGATTCCTAAGGCCTTGGAAATCATACGCTCTAATGACAAGGCATCCATTTCGTTTTTGCAAAGAAAGCTAAAAATAGGTTATAATCGGGCTGCGAGGATCATGGATACTTTGAAAGAAAAAGGTCTAGTTCCTTCTGGTGAAGATATCCAGGATTAGCTTTGGCGATTGATTTATAAGGTCTTTTGTATTAGCGAATTAAGTGTTGCGAATTTTTCAATTTTTGATAACATCAAATTATGGATGTGAAGGTAGAAAGGTTTCTGAGATTCCTGGAAGTCATTTCTAGTATTTTTATTGCGATTGCGCTCTTGCCAATCATGTTCATAGTAGCCGCCCTGTCCAGATTGGAAATTAAAAAGGTTAGTATTTTTTTTCTCCAAGAAAGAATTGGAAAAGATGGTAAGCCGTTCAATATAATAAAGTTCAGAACGATGCGCCGAACCATTGCAGATGCAGAAGATGATGGTATTTTAAATTCATTCACAGAAAAATTGGTTACGAAATTTGGCAAATTTTTGAGAAAAACTAGGTTGGATGAATTGCCGCAAATCTTCAATGTTATCAAAGGTGATATGAGTTTTATTGGTCACCGTCCGTTGACGATGAGTTTTTTTGACCTAATAAATAATGATGTGGAGTACAGAAAAATTTTGAAATTTAAGCCAGGAATCACTGGCTATGCGACGTTGAAAATCCTTGACTATGAAAATAATGTGCTGAGCAATGCTGAGAATAGGATCGATGCCTATAGGCGGTTTATTTTTCCAAAAAAAATGAAATATAATCTTGAGTACTTGAAAAAGAAGGGCTTATGGCTCGATATGAACATAATATTTATGACTGGCGTTGTATTTTGTAGGTACTTTGTTGCGGCATCAATGATGGCCATTGCTGATTTTTTTGATGAAAGTAAAGCAAAAAATATGCCCATTGTTGAAAAGAATAAGAAAGTTATCAAGCGTTAATATAAAATGCCGATGGAAATGTTTAACTACTTGGGATTCAATTTGTTTGGATTTCCAAGCTCCGGGACGCAGGCCAAAAGTTTTGCTGTGTATGGGCTTTTGGGATTTTTAAATATGGCATCAACGGTGTTTGTTTCTTCGATTTTGCCATTTAGCATTACCATGGCTCTGTCCGCGAACCCATTGATTATGCCGAAGTTATGAGTTATTAGCAGTATTGCTAATTCATATCTTTTTCGAATGTCTTTTAACAGATCCATGATTTGTTTTTGTATGGTCACATCTAGTGAGGTGGTCGGTTCATCGGCGATTAATAGTTTTGGTTTGCTGGCCAGTGCTATGGCTATCATCGCTCTTTGCTGCATGCCACCGCTAAGTTCATAGGGATAAGCATGATAGGTGCGCTCATTTGTTAGCCCAACCTCTGCCATAAGATTGATAACATTTCTTTTAGATTTCGGTTTCATTGATTCGCTGATTTGGTATCCTATGGTGAGAGAAGGGTTTAGCGCGAGATTTGGTTCCTGAAAAATGTACATTATTTTATTGCCTCGGTAGGTGGCCATATCTTTTTCAGAAATTGACAGTAAGTCTGTGCCTTCGAACATGATATGACCAGATATATCCATAATTTTTTTCTTGAATAGATTGGTTATGCTCAGTGCAACGGAGGTCTTACCACTACCACTTTCTCCAACAATTGCGAAAATTTCTCGAGGTTTAAGGTAAAATGAAATGTTGTTTATCGCCACTACGCCAGTGTTTTTGAAAATGACGTTCAAGTTGCGGACATCTAGTAATTTTTTTTTGTCGTCATGCATGATAAATTATTTATGGTGTGTATATTGCAGATCATGCGCTGGATCGCGTAATCGCAAATTTACATTCTTTCATGATTGCAAATAAAGTCCAGAAATTTTAAATTCAAATTGGATTACATAATATAGAAAAATATGGAAAAAGATATAATCGTATCCGGTGTGCATCTGACTTTAACGGAAGCACTTAAGCGAAATGTTCATGAAAAAGCAGAAAAATTGTTTAGGCATGGCGATGGCATAATTCGTATAAGAATTGAGTTGCAACATGAACAAAGTAAAGACCATAGCAGCGAATTCGTGGCCAAGGGGCATGTGGAAATTCATGGACCGGACATCGTTGCCACGGCTGCCAGTGAGGATCTATATAAATCTATAGATGTGCTCATGCAAAAGTTGGATCGGCAGTTAACGGACAGAGCGCATAGAGAAAAAAAATGACTTCAATTGTGCTATAAGTTTTGATGCCGTTGCCTAAGTGCTTCGTAAATAACTATGGCAGTTGCAGCAGAAACATTTAGCGAGTCTGATATACCCAATTGTGGAATTTTGATAGAAGTAGAATTTTCTTGATGCAGCCAAAAATCTGAGAGGCCATTGGCTTCATTTCCAACGATGATGGCCAAGTTTCCTTTTAAATTTTCATTCCAATAGATGCGATGAGCTTTGGGTGATGTGCTGAAAATTTTTATATCATTGGCTGTGCAAAATTTACCAAAGGCTGCGGAGGTGCAAAGTACCATCGGTACTGAAAATATGGCGCCTTGGGATGACCTTAGGGCATGGGGGTTGTACACATCGGTGGATGAGTCCAATATCACCACGGCATTTGCGTTGGCCGATTCGGCGGTGCGGACTATTGCGCCCAAATTACTAGGTTTTTCCAGGTTTTCTGTGGCTATTATTAAATAATTGCTGCTTCCTTGAATAGCATCCAATGATTTCGCAAATGGCTTCCCCACTCCCACCAAACCATCGCCATTTTCTCCTATGGATATTTTTTGGTAGGCCTGCTCACCAAGCTCAATCAATGGAATATTTTTTTTGGATAATTTTGTCAATAGATTATGAAATTTATCGCCAGTGAATAACTTCTGACAAAAGTATAATTCTGCCAGAAGTCCACTTTCAAAGGCCCTGGTGAGTTCCCGCCAGCCTTCGATCAGGTAGGTCTGGTACCGCTCTCGATGGGACCGCTTCTTCAACTTATCGAGAAATTTTATCTTTGGATTGTTCTTACTTTCTATGATCACTGGTTAAGTATCTTCTGCCAACTTGTTGCAAAAAAGCAATGCCAGCTGTTTCAAAAATTTGCGCAAAATGATCCATCGAGAGATCTTTTCACAAGTTGTTTTATTTCAAGGGTTTGTAATGACTTTAAAACCGATGCGGTAATCACTTGTGTATGGATCACTACGTCGTCAATGCTCGCATTTCCGTAGGATTTCAGAAAGTCAAATATTTGGCGTTCCACAGGGTCTGGAATTTCTATCTTTTCTTTTGGTATGTCAATGGAAAATTTCTGCTGTTTAGGAAAATTTATTTCTTCCAAAATGTCATCCACCGAAGTTACGAGCGTTGCTCCATTTCGGATCAATTCATTGCAACCTTCGCTGGAAAGCTGATCTATTCGGCCTGGCACGACAAATACATTTTTCCCTTGGTCATAGGCAATATTGGCCGTTATAATGCTGCCTCCATGCTTAGCCGTTTCGATGACAATTACGCTGCCACAAAGTCCTGAAATCAACCTATTTCGTATGGGAAAAGTCTGTTTGTCAGCCCACTTTTCCAGTTGAAATTCCGAGACAAGGCACCCGCGACCTGCAATTTTTTTATATAAATTGCTATTTTCGTAGGGGTAGATGACATCGATGCCGCAGCCAAGCACAGCGATCGTATCGCCACCGGCCGCCAAAGCCCCTTCATGGGCTGCCGTGTCTATTCCTTTGGCCATGCCGCTGATAATGCAAAATCCAAGGCTTGCCAGATTCATCGCGAATTCCGTCGCTATTTTTATACCGTAAAGTGTTGGTCTTCTTGTACCTACGATGGCTATACATCGAGAATTTAGCAATGATTTGTTGCCAATGCAATACAATCCTAGGGGAGGATCGTGTATATTTTTCAGTGATTTTGGGTAATTTTCATTGTCACAATGGCTGATAAAATCTCCTCTAATCGAAGCCAATTTCGTTTCGGTTTTGTGAATGTTGAAAAATAATTCCCACTTTAGTATATTATTTGCAATGGTTTCTGATACATGGCCAATTTCCATCAACTCCGCTTTTGTGGCTGAAAATATACTGCGCAGATTTTTTTGAAAGTTATTGTATAATCTAAAAAAAGTAATGCTGCCCAGGGCTGGGATGGCTCCCAGTATCATCATCAGCTGGGTATCGGTCAATCCATTCACACTCATTGGTAATTTCTCTCACGAAATTTTACTAATGTCAAACAATAAATTTCACAATTAGATATTAGTTTTTTCAGTAGCAGTCAAAGGTTTTGCCAAGCCATCTTCATGTAATGTCTTTTCTAGCAAGTTCTTAATTGGCAACATCAGGGTCAACTTATGGCCATTGGGGGCAGTCTGAATGAATTTTATATAATCACTTTTTATATTGATTTCAGCCAGTGAATAGGTGATTTTTTTTACACGAAATGAGTCATTTATCTCTGTTAGTGTAAATGTGTTAGCTGTGCTATTCGCTCTTATTACTATCACATATTTATCGTCATAGAATTTTGTGTGCCTGGACAAATGGATTGTTTTATCCAATGCATGGTCATGTATGGTGATCACTGGCTCATTTTTTAGCGATGGGTCTGGCAAAGGCGATTTTTCCTCGAATCCAGCTATGGTGATATTTTGCTCTTTCAGATTGTCGCCAACTTCGCATCGAAAGCTATGATTTTTTTGGATATCATATAGCATTAATGTGAATTTATTAGCTTCCTTTACCCCATCAGGTTTCTGGAAATATCCAGAAAATTGCACCTTATACTTTTGCTTCGAGATCGAAACAATGGATAGGTCTGCGATTTTTTGTGGTTCCGAAGGCAATGAAGCTGAAAACTTTCCATTATAAAGAAAGATTTGTGGTGGTGTGAATAGATCAAATAGCCAATAGTTGCCGCGATGGGATGCCGATGGAGTATGCCAGGAAAATTCTTGAAATTCATACATGGATAGGTTATCATTGATTGATGTGTCTATTTTTGAGTAATTATATTTTTCAAGAAATTTCGACTGCTCTTTTTTTAGGTCTTCTATGTTAAAAAATTCGCTGAAGCTACATAAAAAAAGTAGAAAAATTGCTATTAATGTCGATATTTTTGAATTAATCATTCCTTTATGGCCTGTTGAGAAAGTTCGTTATCATGATTCATAAATAACCATTCCAGAGTTATTTGTATTTTTGACTTATGATGTTCAGCGATTATCGCCGGCACTTTTTGGTTGTCCTTATCATCGCCTTTCGGTGTATCTATGGCGGAAATTTTTATTTCTCTAAAAAATATGGGTAAGGTTTTTTTTACCACACTGTTCATAAAATTGCGAAGACACTTGGTATATCCGATAAATATTATCCTAAATAGGGATGATTCTAGGTTTTTGGTTTTTGATTTATGAGATTTAGTGTCAACAATAGAAAAGGTATAGGGGCCTTCAAGGTTGTTTTGATCTTTGGCTATGGATTCTCTTTCTATGGAAATAAATTCAAAGCCTGGGTCTTTGGATTTGAAAAGAATTTGCAAGAGCTTTAGTATTGCTATGCTTTGTCTATAAAGCAGATGTATTTCATCTGTCGATGGAATTAGGTCCTTTTTTAGGTAGGGTTCGAAACTGAAACAGCAGTCTTTGGGAATCCAGATATCCAGAGAATTTGCCTTTTCGTGAAGCATTTTTACTGAGGACATTAGTGAAAAATATAAGTCAACTTCATCCTTTGGCCCATGATTGTTTGCTATTGTCGATGAATATTTTTGGTATTCCTCCATGTATGCCTGGCTTCGCAATTCATAGATGGCTGTGGCGCGTTTCATGGATGCGAGTTCTGATTCCGAAGGTGGTTGAGGGTAGAGTTTAAAAGTTTCGATGGAAATTCGATCGTTTGCTCGGTCCAAAGCTTTATTTTCCATAAATTTTCTCAATGCTCCTATGGATAGACCTGTGGACAATAACAGTAGACTTAGAAAAAAAGTTGCTGCGATCAAATGGATCATGTGTTTTTTGGTGATGTTCATGTGTCAAAAATTGGTGATTTTGGATCTAAGACGATGTTGCATCGGAAATTTACCAGGTAGTTTTCTGGGTTTTGCACTTTTATTTCGTGAATTTCGCTGACATGGCGCATTTGTCGGATTTTTCCGAGCAGTGCATCAAATCGTGTGTGGGTCAAGAGTTCAAATTTGGGTGAAGTGGACATATTTTCCACGAGCATTTTCCCGGCTATTTTTACAAAATGCCTGTATTGATTTGTTTTTTTACTCTGCGCCATGGCATCGCCATTCAGCTCAAATATATCGAGCCATGTTGTACCTGCTTCGGCTATAGCCATTTGTAGGCCATTAAAAAATTCAATCAAGGCATCCTGGTGGGCTTTGATGAAATCCACCGCCTGGGCCATTTTTTTCTTTTCTGCAGCAATTTTTTCAACGGCTGAAATGGATTTAGCAAGTTCCTCAAACCTGTTTCTGGTATTTACTAAGCGTACGCTTGTGTTTTTTAAAATAACATTTTTTCTGAGAGAAATGAGGTAGGTGAATAGCATGGAGGCGGTTAGAAAGAGCATTGGCATGATGGAATTATATATCCAGATTGGCCAGTAATTGTGAAAATATTCCACTCGGTTGATGTTTTTTGGGAATTTCAATTCATTATCTTTTTTAGATGGAGTATTAATGGCTCCGATGAGTACCGGGAGGATTTCGAAAATATTCTTATCTTGTTGTGGTGCAGTGCTTAACTGTATATTTAAAATTTCATCAATGCCATTGGTATTTTTGGTTTTCATCAGATTAGATAAATTTGGCATGGCTACAAAATCTTTATATGGGCCGGTTAGGATTAGAAATTTTGGGCGATTTAGTTCCATATTATCGATAAATTCTGTCAAAAATTTTTCCAATTCTTTCTCTAAATATATGGAAATTTCGGTGCTAATTTGTTTAATTAAATCGGCATTTTTATCGGATTTCAGCGATGATTTTGAAGAAAACATGGCCACTTCCAGGTGCTCGAGAGACAGGTCATTATTTGATTCTGATTTGATTTTTTTCATCATTTCGTCAAATTTGAATGGAATTATTTTGGTCTTATTCCGTTCTTTTTTATGGATATGCACCAGCAGTGCGTTTTTCATGAGATGGATCGCCAGGCAATTTTTTTTGCATTTACTGAATGCATTGAAGCGTATAATTGGATCCAAGAATATTATTTTGGGGTATATTCTGGCGTTTCTTAGGATCGATTGTAGCGCATGGATTCTAGGAATTTCTACGGCAAAGCAGTTTAAGACATTTTCTTCATTGATGAAATTTTTTGCCATTTGATAGGTCCATTGATTTGTCTTTTTCCCAAAAATACTTGCAAATTCCAATGCTATTGCTTCTTGTAGTTTGTCTTTTCTTATGTTATAGACTTGTAGTGGCAGGTATTTTATGAATGAATCGGAGAGGATTAGTGTTGATAGATTTTTTTTGATTTTATCTGGTAGGGATGCCAAGATATCGCTAACATCTTTTAGGTCAATGAGTTCCTTGCTCTCTATGACATTTACAAAATAGGTACTGCCAAGACAAGTGATTTCACATACAGTCAGAAAATTTTCAGTGTAGTGAAGTATAATTTTGCTTACTTCATTCATTATAACAGTGACAGATTGATGCCCTTAGGCAGTTACTCAGCTTAGCTAGGCAATGCATTTGTCAATCCAATGCTGTTTTTTAATGTTTCGTAATTAATTGATGCAGTTGGGGTTATCGAATTTTTCTCCATTTATGGCATTTCCAAAGAGACTATAGCCGAGGCAAGTGATTCCACGTTGTATGGTTAAAAATTTTTCAGTGCGGAAAATTTAACTAGGCAACTCATGTGCCTATTCAGTGGAGTTTTCAATGTTTTGTAATTAATTGATGCAGTAGAAGTTATTTTTTTCTTTCATGGGATGTCATTTTATCTAGGGTCAAAAAAGATGTATGCTTACGATGAAAGGATAGTTATAACTGGTGTGGGATTGACAGCACCTAACGGTAACTCACTGAAGGACTTCAGGAAAAATCTGTTGGCCGGAAAGGCGAATATTGAGATGCTTGATATTCGTTATATTGGAATGGTTCCGGCTGGCCTATGTGATTTCGAAACCGTTCGTTATCAAAGCAAGAAAGATATTAGAAATGGGACTCGGGCCGGCAGTATTGGTGTTTATTGTGCCAATGAGGCAATTTTGGATAGTGGAATTGACTTTGCGATCGTTGACAGATCCAGGATTGGCGTTTACGTGGGCATAACGGAGCATGGTAACGTGGAGACAGAGAACGAGATATATAACCTGTCCCAGTTTGGGTATGATGTTAAGTATTGGGGGCATTATCATAATCCGCGGACGATAGCCAACAGTCCGGCCGGCGAAATTACCATAAATCTTGGGATAACCGGGCCTCATTATACCATTGGAGCTGCCTGTGCGGCGGGTAATGCGGGATTAATCCAGGCCTTTCAAATGTTGCGATTGGGTGAAGTGGATGTGGCCATTGCTGGGGGTGTCAGCGAAAGCATAAGGTCTTTTGGCATATTTGCTGGGTTTAAGAGCCAAGGTGCTTTGGGTTATAATAAAGATCCGAATCTGGTTAGTCGGCCCTTTGATCGTGGTCGGAATGGCATTGTGGTCAGTGAGGGTGGATGTTTGTATGTGGTTGAGCGGCTTAGAGATGCAGTGGCTCGCTCGGCGAAAATATATGGTGAAATTGTTGGCTATGCGATAAATTCCGATGCCACCGATGCTGTCAGACCGAATCCACCAAGGCAGGCAGAATGTATTCGATTGGCGTTGAAAAGGGCTGGGCTGCAACCTGATGAAGTGAATGTGGTTAGTACCCATGCCACGTCGACGGCCCAGGGAGATGTTTCGGAATGCATAGCCCTGCGAGAGGTATTTTCTGGCAGCTGTGATACCTATTTCAATAATACTAAGAGCTTTATAGGTCATGCCATGGGAGCTGCCGGGGCGTTGGAGTTGGCAGGAAATCTACCGTCATTTGAAGATGGATATGTTCATGCGACGATCAATGTTGATGATTTAGATCCGGACTGCCAGATTGATAACCTGATCTGTAACAAGGCTATAAAGTTAAATTCTCCAAAAATTATTTTAAATAACTCCTTTGGCATGATGGGAGTTAATTCGGTGATTGTGGTCAAAAAATTTTCGAGCTAAGTCAATAGACATCACGTAGATATCGTTTATCTTTGCGCATTTGTTTGACGAAGTCGTCTGCATCGGCAATGTGTTTGGCAAGTATCGTTTTGAGAGTAGTTTCCACATCTTTTGCCATTTTTGATGCATCCCCACAGACATAAAAACAGGCGCCGTTGACAATCCATTCCAACAATGGCTCGGCGTTCTCTAACATCTTGTCCTGGACATAGATCTTGGTTTCTTGATCTCTAGAAAAAGCTAGATCTAGGCGCCATAGATCTCCGCTGGCGAGCAGCGAAAGCAGCTTATCTTGGTAGTAAAAATTTTCAGATCTATGTTGTTCGCCAAAGAATAACCAGTTGCGGCCGACAGACTTACCCTGAGCTCGGCGCGTGGCTCTTTCCTGAAGGAAAGACATGAATGGGGCTAATCCTGTGCCCGGTCCGACCATAATCATATCGGCAGAATCTTCTGGCAATGAAAAGGTGGAATCGACGATGAAAGTGTCGGCAGATTCGCCCAGCTGTAGTCGGTTACAGAGATAGGTTGATGCCACGCCAAGGCGTTCTTTGTTGTTCTCTGCCAGATACTTAACTGCCGCAACCAATAGATGTATTTCACCTGGTGTGGCTGTGGGAGAGGAGGCTATGGAATAGAGTCGTGGTGGCATTTTTCGCAGAGCATTGGCCAGATCTTGGGCTGACAGTGCGATGCTCTTAAATTTTTGCAAAATATCATATAAACCATTGTTTTTCAAAAAGATATTGAACGTTTGCTGATCGCCATTATTTATATCGAAGTATTCGGCTAACTCCTTTGGATCGCTGATCCTTTCGGCCAATAGTTCCCAGAAATGTTTTGTCAAATGTGTCAAACATAGTTTATCTGTAAGTGCTTTTCCAATAGGCATTTCTGTTTCGCCGATCGAAATATTTTCATTGAAATCTAGGCTAAGCCTATTTAATAACTCAATGACATCTTTCTCTGAATTTTTTGGCATTATGGCCAATGAATCTCCACTCTTGTAGCGATGATGATCTGGATTTTCAAATACCAAATGATAGCCAATTTTTTCCGCATTGGCGCCACTAAGTCTTTTTCGGTCAACTAGTTTTGCTTTAAATATTTTTCTCACAGAAGAACTTTGCTGTGGTGGCTGGAGGGGTTGATTATGGCTATTGCTGAGGGCCAATGTTGTTCCCTTGGCCACAGCGATGGATGTTTCTGTGTTATATGGTTCTATAACTGTTTCTTTGTCAACACATAATGCCAAAGTTGTGGGACTTTGCTCCGGTATTACAATTAGTTGGGCAGAGTTTTGTTCCGTTGGTTTTGGTTTGGATTGTTCCAATTTCGGTAGGGCGACTAACTTACCATCCTCATATTCAATGACATAGCCTTCATGAATAAGCCAATTTAGGTGTTTAGCCACGGCTTCGAAGGGCATGTTAATGCCGCTATCTGGCTGGCGAATTTTCTGTTCAACGGCGGATATATTTATGCCATTGTTTTTCTCTATGAATTCGACCAGTTGGCGAATTTCTTCGGTGAAAACATGATTATTTGGCACGAATTTTCTGCGTACGGCACAGACGTAGGATATGCCATTTTTTCCCTTTCGATATATGGAAAAATGTAGGCTTCTAAGCTTGCCGCGCAATCTGTTAGCTGTATCCAGCGGGAATTTTTTTTGTTTTTGCCAGACATAGTCTATGGATCTTTTGATCATGGAGCGCGGCATGGAGGCGAAGGTTGTGCCGAGCAAGCGAAATGTAATTGCTTTTTTTATGGCTTTATCTCTTAGATTCTCGAGCAAATACTGCTTTACCTGTCCCATAGATTGCATTGCCGGGATGTCTTCATTGGATCCTTCTTGAAGTTGTTTAGGCTTGTACATCAAGCGCTTAGACATTTGTTCAAGCCATTTTTGAATTTCCGACTCATCATTGACCGTTTCTATTTTTGATTTAAACCTGCCAAAGGACATGAATTTCAATTCTGAGTCGTAGTGTTCTTGGAGTATCATATTATACATGTGGTAGTTAGGTGCTGACAATAATTTACCGGTGATGCCGCATTTGTGCACACAGGTGAATCGTCCTTTGGGCCTATCCACATGGGCTTCGGTGATCTCAAAAAATCTATCAAGGTGATTCTTAACTATATGGGCGACAGCATCTTCTTCGGTTTCGAAGGGAATGCCGTCTGGCAGCGATAGGTATAGCGGCTCCACTTCACCGGTTGCATTAGGTTTTCTTCTTATTGTTACGACAAAACGTTCTGGTTTTTCTAATATCAATTGTGTTATTTTGAATAATTCATAGGTTTTACATGAAGATTTCATCATTGTAACCATTGGTTCGAATGGTATGTCGTTCTGGTAGAATGCAACATCGATAGTTGGTACGAAGGGATGGTAGGCAGGAGATGTGTCATTGCCATATTTTCTGTGGTTGTTAGGTGCCCCATCATAATGGCGCTTGGACTGGCCGTAGTTTCGGATAGATGACGCAGCTGTAGCTTGGCGATGTTTTTTATCTAATTTAGTGATAACATCTTCGCTCCATCTGACACCAAACTCAAAATCTGAAAGAGATTCTGAATCATTTTGGTTTGGTTCTTTCATTTGATTGCTGAATTCTTCTACTTTGTTCATGGTATGACGTTCTGGTTAAATTATAGATTTAATTGGATTAATTTGAAAACTGTTACAAACACAACATTTTTGTTGCTAATCATGGCGAATATATTTCGATTTTTGCAGTTTTTAGCTCAGGTGGTGGAATGGTAGACACGCATGTTTGAGGTGCATGTGCCGTAAGGTGTAGGGGTTCGAGTCCCCTCTTGAGCACCATTTTAAAAATTAAAAAAGGCATCGAATTCCATCGATGCCTCTCCATCATTATTTGCAAATTCTTAACCTCCAATGGGTAACATTAGCGCAGGTGTTATCCCTCCACCCGAATTTCCTGACTGGAGATTGAATAGGTAATTTAATAACATAAATGTGGATTTAGAATTTAGGTCACTGTCACTTATGTAGAACCAAAATCCTCTATACTTTATCGAGACAAATGCTGTTGTCGGTTCCTCTGCGGAATGATGTATGTTGAGCCATCGTCCTGACATGTTGCTGGTCCAATCGAAAATATTACCATTTTCGTCGGAAGTCGACGTAACGAGACCGGCATCCACATCTTTGGTTGGAACTTCGATGGCATGAGATAGATAGAAAAGCACTTCCATGATCGATCTAGTGCGCAGTGACAAAATATTTTCAGAATTATCTATGAGATTATTCCGAAGGCTGAACTCATCGAGGTCTGCTGATAGTCCAAGCAATTTGTTCAATTCAGATCTTTCCTTGCTATTTTTTGATTTTGGCAGGAATCTCAGGACGGGTTCTCCACTTCTGCTCACACCTAATCCCAATTGTCTACCTTCGGCAATTCCAATGACAATATTGCCATCACTATCCAATGTGGTTAGTAACTCTGTGGCCCGGAAAAAATCTTCGTAATGAGGTTTTATTTTTGGAGTTGGGCCCGAAGCTGTCGAAGCGTTATCGAGGTTATTGATTTTTTCGACGCATAGATCGAATACTCTATCTATGGTCCAGCCGGCCTGGGCCATGGTCAGCACAGTTCCCAAAGGAATTGGTGTTACCAAATTCTTAACAAACTTTTCTCCATGAAGCGGAGAGTAGGTTATGGTGGGCGAAACATTTTCTTCTGTGCCTAGTAGAGGAAATGCCATGACGGCCGTTGGCCCGGAATGGTGAGCGTTGACATTCCATTGGGTCTTTCCCAGCCCAATAGAAGCCTTCAATGTTCTCGATTCAGTTATGCCGCTGACTTCCAAAAAGTATGGTGTGTCTCTGTATTTTAACCGAATGAGATTCAATAGCATCTGTTCGTTTGCTGTTTCAGCCAATGCATAATTATATCTGGGCTGTGCTTCCTTAATGGAATTTGGTCCGATGGAATGACACCCACTTAATAACGTAGCAGCACTTCCTAAAAAAACTGTAAAATAATTTTTTATTATATTCATTCCCGCTTGCTTGATGAGCATTTATGAAATAGTTTACAGCTTTAAGTCAATGAAAATTTACCATTTTTACAGTTTTTCATATTATTTTCCTAGGAGTTTTTATATTTTTCAAGAGCATCTTCGGCGAGTTCCAGTAGGAAATTGCGAGCGAAGATATTGCCGACATTGGCTTCCAGCTGAGCTAAGCGATCGGCTATTTTCTTTGGATCAGCAACTTCTGGCATATTTACATCATATATATATATGTAATTGCAGCCGTTATCGTCTTCTTTTTCCTTGATCAATTTGTCGACATTTTTCTTTGCTATATGTTTCATAAGCTGCTGGAGTTTAGCGGATGATAGTTCACGATGGAGTTCATCCAAAGTTTTGTCTTTATGGTCTTGGATTTCCAGTTTCTTTTCCAATGCAGCGGCTTGAAAAGTCATGCCATTTTTGATCAAGGTTTCTATTTCTTTAAATGTTTCGGAGCATTTTTTATCGAAGGCTATCCGGGCTTCTTTTTTAGAATAGTCACTTCGCACCAACGACTTAGCTTCATCGAAGGCCATGGGACTTGGGGGAATTTTTTCTTTTAAAAATAACACCACAGCATTGCCGTTTCCCGTTTCATAGGGGTCCGAAAAATACTTGGTTTGGTCGAGATTGGCTAGATTTTTGAATACTTTTTTTGGTAAATCTAGATCGGATGGCGGCTCATGGGGATCTAAATTTGGCAGAAGTTTTTCACTTATCTTGTTATCTTTCAAGAAGTTATTGAAACTTTCACTGCCATAGATCAGGCCTTTATCGTAGAGGCCATAGACGAAATCATCGGCGGCTTTCATTGCTAATTTTTTTAGCTGAAATTTCTCATATTCATCGATTATGGCTGTTTTCAATGCATCTTTGTCAGCTTCAAATTTTTCAAATTGATGTTTTCTGTCCATGTAAAAATTTTTTAAAACATCTTTTGTGGCCGGAGGCATGAAATTCCGAAAGACATCTTTTTCAAATTCAACATAGGATGCTGCAAGTTTTTCTGGGAACTGGTATCTAATTTTGTTTGACTCAAAAAATGCCATCAACTCTTCATCGGAAAAACTGTCCGGTATCTCGTCGGCTTTCAGGCTTGCCAGACTCATAGACCATTTGGCTTCATCAATCTTAATTTGTTCTTCTGCTTGTTGTTCGAAGGCAAAGCCACAACCGCCGATGGCATTTTCGATGAACTGCAGACGAAAATCGTTTTCCATTGCGTGTTTTAGAATTTCTGCATCGTCATCCTGCTTTACCAGCGATCCAACGATGGAATTGTAGGCCGATGGGCTAAATTTGCCATCTTTATCACTGAACATCCTGTATTTTTCCACAAAATCATCAAGGGCTTTTTTGTCCGGAACGGGGATGTTCATTTTGTTGGCCATATCTATTTTTATTGCACGCATAAGTGCTTCATCTTGAAGTCCTCCAAAGTACAGTAAATCAAATCTACCATTTAAAACCGCGCTCATCCTGGTTTCTTCCAGCAGCGATTTGGTATCTTTTTGAGAATTTAGATCGTAGCCGAAAAAAATTCTTGGCTTGGCTTTCCTTCTTCCTATGCCCGGCGAGGATCCCACAGTGAATACAAAACTGACAATGACGATGAATAATAATATGGAAAATAACCACTTATGGTGTTTTTGTAACAAATTTTCTAAGGAAGAAATCATAATCTTAAATCAATTAGGTCGCGAGAATAAAAGTTCTTAGTAAATTACAACAAATTTTACAATAAATTATTGCTAATGTAACATAGCTTTAAGTGGATTAAAATATTATATTGCAAAAAATATTCTTGTAAAAGTTAATAAAATTTGAGTATATGGCGGCGAGTGGGCGTTCTAAGTAATATATTTGCCATATCATTTATAACTTTTATTTCAAGAGTTTTAGGATTGATACGAGATATGTTGGTGACGGCTGAATTGGGCACAAGCTTTATGCATTCTGCCTATCTTTCGGCATTCACCTTGCCTAATCTTTTCCGGCGATTGCTTGGCGAAGGAGCTTTGACGTCGGCGTTGATACCTGTATTTTCCGATGAATTTCATAGATATGGCTTGCAATCGGCTTTTGTGCTACTCAATAAAGTGATTACCTGGGTGGCGTTGCTGTTGATTGCTTTGCTTGGCCTTGGCATGACGTCCATATCTTTTTTATCTAAAATTGAAGGACTTGAACTACGCTGGTACTATGTCTTCAACTTTTCAATGATGCTATTGCCCTATATGATTTTTATATGTTTGACCGCTGTTTTTTCCGCTGTTTTAAATGTATTGGGCAAATATTTTCTTCCGGCTATGAGTGCTATCTGGTTAAATATAAGCATGATAGTGTTTTTAGGTTGGTTTGGTGTAACCTTTGCTTCGTCCCAACTTATGGAGATCCGTTGGTTGATCGCCGGTGTGATTGTGGGTGGAGTAATTCAGCTGATTGTGCCGATGGTGCAGCTTTATATGATTGGCTGGCGGCCGAGGATTAGCCTTTGGATTAGTGCGCCGTTACTGAAGATTACTAAGCTATTTATACCCGGATTAATTGGAGCATCAATAATGCAGGTAAATGTGGCTATTTCTAGGTTGCTGGCCTTTGAGCTATCCGATGAAGCAGTGGCGATTTTGTATTTATCAAACAGACTTGTTGAGCTTCCGCTGGGCGTATTTGTTATAGCGGCGGCTACGGTGATATTTCCAGATTTGTCCAAGTTTGCATCCAATGGAAATCACGATGAATTGGCGAAGATTTTTCGCCGTGGCATGGATATGATTATGGCAATAGTTATGCCGGCAGCGGCTGGACTTTTGGCTTTGAGGTATGAAATTTTGACGATTTTATTTGAATGGGGAGCCTTTGGTCGAAGTGATGTGTTATCTGTGGCGCCGGTTTTAGGAGTATTGGCATTGGCTATGCCATTTTATGCGATGTCAACATTTTTGACCCGAGGCTTTCACTCTATAAAAAATACCAGGACGCCGGTGCAGATATCTTTGGTTAATTTTACGGTAAATATTGTGGCGACGTTGGTGCTCATGAAGCCGTTTGGTGTGATGGGAATAGCCTGGGCGAATTTTTTATCGGTGGTGGTGCAGACAATTTTGTTGTATCTATTTCTCATTAAGGCTGAATCATCTTTTGAGCTAGAAGGTTTTGTGTATCCATTATTTGTGACATTTTTTGCCAGTGGCTTCATGTATGTGGTTGTTCTTTTTTGTCAGGCCTGTGTTGGTAGTGCATTTGTGGCAGGTAAGCTTTGTGCTCTTATGGCAGTGGCTGGCTGTGTAATTGTTGGGATGATTGCCTATTTCATTGTGCTTAATCTATTGGGGATGAATAGGATTTTCGATAAAATTTTGACTTTTATGATGGAGTTCTTGAAAAATTGCAAAATTTGTAAATGATCATTGACCAGGAATCTATTTGTTTATTTATCATAGCCGAGCGGGTTGTGGCGTAGTCTGGTAGCGCACTTGCATGGGGTGCAAGGGGTCGAGAGTTCGAATCTCTCCAGCCCGACCAAAGGTTTAGTTAATTTTTCTTTCCATTAGTCCGAAAAATATTTTGTATTCTAAGTTGATGGGAACGCGATGGCTAAGCAGTACAAGCGCATTATCAAAGCTACTTTTGCCAAAGTTTGCCCCTATTTTTTTGAAATGCATGGCGGCGTCTTTGGCCGAAGGGAAGGCTAGGTTGAAAATTTTAGTTTCCATATTTATCATTTTGCCCATGGATTGACAAAAATGGACGAGCTCTTTTTCGGTTCTATATTTAGGAAATGGCGAAGCTTTGCCCTGGCTTTCGAATATTTTGGAAAATTCAAGAAAGCTTCCGTCGACTAGGGTAGAAAAGGCAAAATATTTTGAGGTTTTAAGTATTTTTTTTGTGAATTTTTCGAAATCATTGAACCATTGGACGCAGAGATTTGAAATGGCCAGATCACAGGTGGTGGTAAATTCCTGAATTTCAGCGTCGCAATGGGTGTATATCACCTTATGGTCCTGTAGCTTATGTTTAGCCATGGTCAGCATTTTTTGAGAGATGTCGCAGAGATGTAATTTTAGATTTGGAAAATTTTTTAGTAATTCTATGGCGACAAAGCCTGTGCCGCAGCCGATGTCCATGGCCGAGTTGATTTTTCCAAGGCCTTTAATAAAATTAACTAGGTGGATGGCAGATTTTTTTTTGGACAATTGCCTGGTTGTCATAGTGTGTGACTGCCGAGTCAAATTTAGCGCCGATATGATTATTTCTGGTCATGGATAAATGATGTTAGAAGTTCGATTATTTCGTCGGATTTCTCATGGCCGAGGCCATGGCCTGCACAGTTTAGGTACTTTATTGTTACGTTGGCATGGTTTTTGAAATTATCTTCAATCAGAGATTTAGGGACGATTTTGTCCTTGGTGCTGCCGATGATAAGCGTGGGTATTGGCCTAGGCGTGAATTTTTCATATAGCATTTGCAGTTCTGCCGATAGTTTTTCCAGCTCTGGGCTATTGTTTGATTTTGCCTGATAGCCGCAGGAATTGTAAAATTGTTCCAGGCAAGTTTTTGGGTTATGCTGGAGGGCTCGGACCATTTCATCCAGCTGTGGCTTTCGGATTCGGCGAAGTTTTTCGTCCTGGCCAAGGAAGTTACAGAAGCATTGCAGGCCCAACATGGCATGGAAGTTTATCCTTGAATTGCTTAGCGTTGCAAAACCGAGAGAATGGCCCAGCCCGACATATTTTTCCTGTGAATCCAAAGCTAAGTCGTGGCTGAAGAATAGGTATTTTATGTTTCTATGGTCCAGTTGATGGATGAGATTTTTCCAATAGCCATGGTCAAAGCCGAAGCCGTGGGCTAAAATCAGTGTGTATTTATTCATGAAAAGGTCCTTAATAATTTATCTATGTCGGTTTGACTGTGCTTAGTGTTAAGCGCAATGCGCAACCGTTGTCCAGGTACCGTTGGGCGGCGCAGGCCGGAAACTAGAATGCCGTTTTTATATAAATCATCTTTTTTTCTAAGCATTTCGTGGCTATCATTGAATGGCAATGGAATGATGTTGGTGTTGCTACCTAATGCCTTATGCCCGAGGGCTTTAAGTGAGTTTCTTAGGCCATTGGCTGCTTTTATTAGTGCTTTTCTTTCCTTTGGCTTAGTTTTTAATATTTTCCAGGCGCAGGCGGAGGCTCCGATGCAGAATGGAGATAGAGATGTCGAATAGATGAAACTTGGGCATCGGTTTATTAGTATATTTTTAATCATAGCGTTACAGGCTACATAGGCTCCGGTTGATCCCAGGGCTTTACTGAAAGTGCCCATTAGGATGGTTTTGGTTTTATCCAGATCGAAATCTGTGGCCAGGCCATAGCCGTTTTCTCCTTGTAGACCAATGGCATGAGCTTCGTCTAGATATAGAATGGCATTGTGATGGGCAGATAGGTTTGCCAGAATTTTTAGATCGGCTTGGTCTCCATCCATTCCAAATACGGTTTCCGATGCGATGACAATGGTTCTGTGGTTATGGGCATTTTTTTTCAAAACATCATCAAGCATTGTGTAGTCTAAATGATTGTATCGTAACAAGTTAGCGCCACTGAGTCTTGCTCCATGGTATAAACTTGCGTGGTTTAATTTATCGAAAATCACCAGACTATTTTTGTCCAAGATTGATGGCAGGATTCCAAGGTTGGCATCGAAACCAGAATTGAATAGCAGAGCCGTTTCGCTGCCACAATCCTTGGCTATTTGGGTTTCGAAATCTTCAAATAGATCGCTGTTGCCGGATAGGAGTCTTGATCCAGTAGTACCTGAACCATATAGTTTTGCCGCTTCATATCCGGCTTCTAGTAGTGAAGGTGAGTTGGCTAGGCCCAGATAATCATTGCTGGAAAAATCTAACAAATTTCGATGTTTTGGTGTGATGGATCTCAATAGACCAAATTCTTTCAATTCAGCCAGATAGGCTATGTAGTTGGTGACCATTTTCTATCTTTCCACCCGTCCTTGCATCTCTAGACGGACCATGGGATAATTTGTGCAAAATTCAAGAATTTTTATCTGATGTGGATATTATTTTATTTTTTTTATTTATATCATCCGGATTATATTATTTGCGTCGTTATTTAAGTTAGAACTCTTTGTAGATGTTATACTTTCGACGGGTGGAGTGGTGTCTTCTTGGCTTTGGTTATTAATGGCAGAGGAATTTGTCGTAGGTCCTTTAGTGGATGAAATGTTGCTGGTTTTTTTAGTAGAATTTATTGGATTTCTGTTGGTTATTGTTTCGGCCTTTGGCGCGAAGTTTATTGACTTTTGGTTATTTGCAGCTGTGAGATTTGCTTTGATCGCAGATTTGTCGAACTTTTTAAATCTGGTTTTATCTAGTTTATGCGATGGTTTGGTGTTAGTCAGCACTTCATTTTCAAGATTTTTGCGCATAGCTTTTAGGCTATCAGCTTTGTGTTGTCGCATTTCCTTTTGCACATTTCGCCCATTGTCAGGGGATTGGACTTTGGCATCCACATTTGAGGTTATTCCCAGTGAAGTTTGGGCCATAGCTCCAATTTTATTGGCTTCATTTTTCTTCGGATCTTCGTCTCCCAGAGCCATGGTGAAGTTAAATTGCAACAATGACATTATTGAGGAGATTAGAGAAGATTTAGCCTGTTCCAGTGCAGCGCCTTTTGAGTCATGTGATCGATTTGTGTTCGACGCACTGCCCGTTGCATCGATATCGTCGGTGATGCCATCGCCATCGCTGTCTATCTTTATGTTGACACTATCATCTTCGCCATCGAGGCAATTTATTATCCCATCGCCATCATTGTCACCGGTATCAACTTTTGGCTCATTGCCGTGATGTTCAACCATAGCTACCGACATGATTTCCAGAGAGTCTCCGACGGTTTTAAAGCCACTTAGATCAATGTTTCCAAATGCATTGGTCATGAGTTCCGAAATGATACCAAATGTCTCGATCGTCGAAATCGTTGGTTCTAATACATTTGTATCATGATTTACGGCGTCGAGATAATCATTTATCATGCTTATCTGATCCGTACTTTTTTTAAAATCTACTGTAATATCATAGTCCATGTTACACCATTGTCAGCAATGAAGAGAATTTATCTGATTCTTCTGGAGATTGTTGTGGAATAGATTGAGAAAACCCTTCGATTTTTTTTGATACTTTTTGGACTGTGGTAAAGAAATTGCAAAGTATATTTGATATCAGTGTGGCATTTAGCACTTCGCTAGGAATGGTATAGAATAGTACTATTTTATTGGTTTTGGCATCCAGTCCAAGGCTACATTGATTGGTTTCTAATCCGTAGAGATTCAGTTTTAAAAGATATTCCATTGCATCGGATTTATTTATGGTTGGTAGATCTCCAACCGGAGAATACATGTATAATATATCGCCGGTTTTTGATAATTCGATTATATATTCGAAATCGGATTGTTCCTGTTTTATGACACAAAGCCCATCGCTCCTCAGGCCCAAATTAAGGCCCAACGATGTGCCCACGTCTCTGAGCATTCCATTGACAGCAGTTCTGGCATTCATCATCACACCTCCGGAATATATGGTATAAAAAAAAGAAAAAAATTCAATTTAAAATGCGATCAAAAAAGAATCATGGTGCCCAGCGATAAAAATACGAATATGCCAAAGGAGTCGGTGATGGCTGTGAGCATGATGTAGGAACTGCTGGCCGGATCGAACCGTAACTTTCTCAGTAGCACTGGGATCATGGTGCCGCAGAGGCCGGCCATTATCATGTTTAAGACTATCGATATGAATATGACGCAGGCAAATAGAATATGATGATTGCATACCAGTGCCATGGTTGCTGCGGCCAGGCCAACTATCAGGCCATTCATTAGGCCTTTAACAGCCTCTCTCAGGCAAACTTTCCTAGCATCTCCGCTGTGGAAATCGCCCAGCGCAAAGCCTCTTATGGCAATGGCTAGGGTTTGGGCTCCGGAATTTCCTCCAAGAATGGAAGTGAGATTCATAAATGCTGCCAGGGCGGTCATTTCTTGGATTTGCATCGAAAATGTGGATATGATTTTTGTAGAAATCATTGCGGTGAAAAGGTTTATAATTAGCCATGGTATGCGCCTATTGGCGCTGTAGGTGATGGAGTCGTTTATGGTTTCGTCGGAGCCAGCACCGTGAAATTTTTGTATATCCGATGTGGCGGCTTCCTGAAGTATGTTTATGACGTCATCGTGGGTGACTATTCCAAGGAGTCGGCCCTGGGTATCGATGATCGGGAGTGTCTGCAGGCCGGATTCGGTCATTATTTGAGCGACTTTTTTATCTTCGGTTTGATAGTTACAGGCGTGGGTGATATCAGCATCCATGATGTCTGACACCTTTTGGTCAGATTTGGCCCATATTAAATTTCTCACCGACGTGGTGCCTACTAGTTTTCTTTGATTATCAATGACGTATAAGGTATCAGTATTTTCTGTTTCATTTTTTTCTCGCCGTATATGTTGGATGGCTTCGTCCACGATCATGGATACTCGCAGAGTGGTGACATAGGGAGTCATGACGCCGCCGGCGGTGTTGGGGTCGTATTTGAGTAGATTGCGAATGGTGATTGCAACTTCTTTGGGCAGTTTTGTTATAAGTCTCTCTCTATCTTTGATTTCTAGGTTTAAAAGCAGATCTACGGCATCGTCGGGTTCTAGCTCTTCGATGATTCTGACTGCCCGAAAATCCCTCATGGTTCTTATTATTTCGGCCGAATCGTCCGGTGCCATGGATGCCAGCACTTCCGATGCGATGGGTGCGGACAATTTTTGTACAATAAATTGTTGTTCCACAGATGTTAATCGCTCTAGAAATTTGCCAACATCCGTGGGTAGCGTATAGGAAAGTTTTTTTGCATCAATGGAATCTATGCCGGTGTCGAGCAATTGAAGCAGTTCTTCAAGGCTATACTGTTCAGAATTTTTTGGTGCTGTATAACTTTTAGATGTTTCGGGCATTTTATGAAATATCTTCTGGGTTAGTAAATCATGGACTCATTATATGAAGGAGTTATGGATCATACAATAGAAATTACAGCCGAGATACCATATCAATGCATATTCTATAATTTTTTTACTTTACGCGAGCTAGTAGATTGATATTGGCACAATAGTCTAAATATTTTTAACATAAATGGTGTCAAATAAAGATAGTCTCGAGTGGTGTGTGGCTCGGTTGGGCGATGATTTCAATTGGTGGGTAGACAAGGTCAGCAGCGATATTCAGTGGGATGTGGATTGTCTGAGTATTATAGACCCGAAGCAATTCGACCATATTGTGGATCTTATTGGGCCTCTGAAGCCCTACGGTTTTCGAGATGATATACTGGAAAATGCATTCTATAAGTTTCGTATAGAAGACGCTATGCCTGGTAATAGGGTGAAGCTTGCCAGGGCAGATGTCAAGGCATTGGAGTCCGTTGAGAGGTTATTTTGCCTGCCCAATGTGATTTCCGAAAGCGAAGGGCCCTATGCTGAATTTGTGGATCACATAATATTGATGCGAGTTAAGTTGCTGAATGATTTGCTTGAATTCAAGCGTCCCATTGATCCTCAGGAGCTGGAAGAGAGCATACGAGATGTGCAAAATGAGAGATATGTGGTCGGTTCAGCGGTGCATTTATTCGATGAAATTGGATTTATACTTGATTATATACCAGCTGGTTATGATTTAGATGATGACGGTTCTGGTGATGATGAATTCGGGGAGGATTACGATATTCCTGATGAGGAGATTATGGATATTTCCGGCGAGAATTGGAGTGACGATGATTTACATAGTTTGGAGGCATTGGATTGATGATGGATCCTGGAGCTGTGATTCCCCATCGGCCTCCGTTTTTGTTTGTGGACAAAATTATCGAGATTGGAGATAGCTATGCAGTTGGCCAAAAGACATTTAAAGAAGATGAATTTTTTTATAAAGGTCATTATCCAGATTATCCCATAACGCCGGGAGTTATACTGTGTGAGTCAGTATTTCAGGTGGCTGCCTTCTTTGCAATCAACAAATTAGGTTCCGTTTCCATGGAAGAAGGGATACCAGTATTGGCCAGGGTAGGTGAGGCCAGATTTAGGCGAAGTGTTTTTCCGGGTAGCACAGTGACATTGAGAGCGGAATTTTTAGAGTCCATGGGCAAATTCATGATGATGCAAGGGGCGGTTTTGCAGGGAGATAAATTGAGTGTTTCGGTGAAATTTTCGATGGCTTTTACCGACTCGAAATAAAAATTTTTGCTTTTTTTGAGAAATTTTGTTGCCTAATGGAATAAAAATATAATTACCAATACAGTTTATGTTTGTTATGAAAAAGATTTTATTGCCTATTTTTTGTGTATTTTCCGTGGTACTGTTAGCCTGTGGAACTATGGTTGGTGGAAGCGGGACAGGGAGTAAGATGACATCAAAGGTATCTGATAACGGCATTCTGGTTTTGGATGTTCAGAAGGTTTTTGATGGATATTATAAAATTGAAGAGATAAAAAAGGAGTTGACAGCCAAAGTAGATGCTGCTCAGAAAGAGTTTCAGGCGATGATTGATCAGCATATGAAGCTCGATAAAGAGGTCAAGGATCTCAATGAAAAAGCTCAAAATCCGGCCATAGCAGCGGAGGCAAAGGATAAGTTTAAAAAAGATGCCGAAGCTAAGGAAATTGAACTACGTCAGAAGATGATGGAGGTGGCTAAATTTAAGAATGAAGCCGATGCTCAGTTGAATCAGCTGCAGCAATCCAAGCTTATGGAACAGATGGAGGTCATTAAAGGTGTGGTGGGTGAAGTGTCGAAGGAGAAGGGAGCATTGGTTGTCTTTAGTAAAGTTGGACAGGATGTGGTCTATGCTGATGATTCGTTGGATATTTCCGATGAAATACTCAAAAAGTTGAATGCATCTGCTCCGAAGGTTGCTACCAATGCAGAAATAAAAACCGAAGCCAATGCTGGAGGAAATGGCGCTTCGACGGCGGCGTCGAAATCATAGTTATCTATTTTGTAAGCTGGTTTTTGTGTGTTATAGGCTGGTTTTTGTATAGTGAATATTGCGAACTGTGTGACTTTGTCCAGGGTGCCATCACTGTTTATCGTGGTGGTATTATTATATATTGATGTTAGGTTTGCTTCGACGGTGAGTTTATTTGTATTTATTTTTGCTTCCTGGACGGATTGGTTGGATGGTTATTTGGCTCGTCGCTGTGACATGGTATCGAATTTCGGAAAATTCATGGATGCTTTGATGGATAAGGTATTTATGGTTGGGCTGTTTGTGTCGATACTGGCGCTGGGTATGTTGCCTAGATGGTCACTTTTTTTTGTTTTATTAGTCATTGGTCGTGAGTTTCTTGTGACTGGATTGCGGTTGATTGCTTCGGCCAATGGTATTGTTATTGCTGCTGAGAGATTGGGAAAAATAAAAACTGTGATTCAGATAGTGTCCGTGGGTGTGATGATAATTTGGAAGGCATTGTCCAGGGATTGGGCTTCGATGGTGCCGAGATTGGTGATAGACTTTTTTTACTATGCCGGGTTGATTTTGTTTTTAATTGCGGCGATACTCACATTGATTTCAGGCCTATTTTACATTACCAAATACAAGGATATTTTTAATATGGATTGATATGTATGTATTTCGTCCATTTTGGGTTAAAATTCTTTCATCCAGGATTATCATTGGGATGGCAACCCTTTTCATTGGTGAGAAAATTATGGCTCCTGGGACCATGGGATCATTTTTAGGGTTGTTTTGGTATACTTTGTTTTTTTATGGAGATCACTTTATTATTTTTTGGCTAAAGTTCATAGCAAGTGCTTATGTGGCGATGGTTATTTGCGGAGAGGCTGAATTTAGGCTAGGAAAAAAAGACCCAGGTTGTGTGATTTTAGATGAAATGGTGGCCATGCCGCTGTGTTTTATCGCCATTGGTGGGCTGAGAAAAAGACTTAGCATGTGGATCATTCTATTGAGTGGATTTTTATTATTTCGATTTTTTGATATCGTTAAGCCATTTGGTATAAAAAGGTTACAAAATTTTCACGGTGGCATTGGGATTGTAATTGACGATCTGTTGGCAGCCATTTATACGGCTTGTACATTACTATTTGCAGGAGAATTGCTTAGCTGACTGGTTAATAATTTGTCAATATTAAACAGTTAGTTCTTGACAAAATTGCATAAAACCTAAGGAATAAACATGGCCGTTGGATATAATTTTGTTAATTATGTTGCGTAGGAGGAAAGTTTGTGGAATGCAGTAGTGGAATTCTGATCAAGGATTTCTCAAAGCTGTCTTATTCATATCTTGTTGAAAAAAAACGAGATGGTGATGAATTTTTAGATGAAGAAATCAGGTATATTACCGATTCTATTTTGAATGGTAGGATTCCGGATCATCAATTGGCGGCTTTGGCCATGGCAATTTATTTTAAAGGAATGTCGCCTCAGGAGACTGCGGTTTTTGCCGAGGAGATGATGCTCACCGGTGATGTTTTTGAGCTGCCAAAGATAACCAGACCAAAGTTGGATCGATATGCCACTGGTGGTGTTGGTGATAAGGCTGGATTGATTTTGATTCCGCTGGCTGCTTCCTGTGGAATTGCTGTGCCGTCGATGGTAGGAGAAGAAGAGGGGTTTATTATAAGTGATGTGGATAAGCTGAGATCCATTCCTGGTTTTACGACGGATATTACCCATGAACAATTTGCGGAACAAGTGAAGAGCATTGGCTGTGCTATTATTGAGCAGTGTCAGCGCATTACGCCGATAAATAATATTTTATTTAAGCTAAGGAAGGAGACTGGTACTATTCCGAGCATTCCATTATTGACGGCGAGTTTGTTGAGCAAAAAATTTTCTGAGGGGGCCGAAGGTTTGATTGTGGATGCGAAGTGGGGTAATGGTGCCTATGTTCGAGATGTGGAAGATGCTAAGCAGCTGGGGCGAATGGTTACACGTGTGGCCCGATCAATGAATCGTAAGTGTGTTGCATTGGTAACTGATATGAATCAGCCATTGGGAGATTCGGTTGGCACTGGTTTGGAGTTGCAGGAAGTGTTGAGGATTCTTCGCGGTGAGTCGGATCCGAATCTCGATGAATTGATATTGAGGTTAGGCATGGAGATGGTTCGGCTGGCTGGAGTTGCTGGATCGACATTGTCTGCTAAGCAAATGATTCGTAGGCATTTAACTGATGGCACTGCGTTGAATAAATTGAAAGAATTGGTGGAAGCTCAGGGCGGAGATGGTTCCTATGTGACTGATCCGGATAAGTTTCCTAAGGCCAAGTATGTCAAGAAGTTACCTGCTTCCAAGCGTGGTTATGTCCATACCATAGATTCTGGCATGGTGGCCAAAGGTGTCCAGATTTTGGGGCGAAAAAAAGATGGTACCATAGATCATTCAGTCGGGGTGTCCGGCATCAAAAAGGTTGGTACACAAGTTAAACAAGGCGAAGCGCTTATGATGATTCATTACAATGATGAAATCAGCTTGGAATCTTCCATTGAACTGCTGAGAGCTGCCTATAGGTTAGCGCCGAAAAGACCTGTACAGAATGATCTAATTGTCGAGCGTGTGGCCTAGGTCATTCGGCTGATGGATGTTTCTTGACTACATGATGGCCATATATTTAGTTATGGAGTGTTGTTTGATCGAGATAAGCTGTTGGTGATTGCTGGGCCCTGTGTGATAGAGTCCGAAGGGTTGCTGCTGGATGTGGCCGAGAGGTTGGCTCAAATTGCTGAAAGTAATGATTCTATTCGATTGATATTCAAGGCTTCATTTGATAAAGCCAATAGAACTTCTGTGGCAAGCAAGCGAGGGGTTGGTCTGGTCAAAGGGTTAGAAATTTTTAGAAAAATAAAGGAAAAATATGGATTTATAATAACGACTGATATACATCTGCCTGAACAGGCGGTTGTTGTGGCATCTGTCTGTGATGTTTTGCAGATTCCGGCATTTTTGTGTAGACAAACCGATTTATTGGTGTCGGCTGCGAAGACTGGGGCTGTGGTTTCGGTAAAAAAAGGTCAATTTCTGTCGGCAAGGGAGATGAGATATGTGATAGATAAGTTGGAAGTGTCTGGTGCAGAAGAAGTTTGGCAGATAGAACGCGGAACTACTTTCGGCTATAATGATTTGGTGGTTGATATGAGAAATATAGGCATAATGAAATCCCATGGCGCGCCGGTGATCTTTGATGCCACCCACAGCGTTCAAAAACCTGGTGCTGGAGAAGGTGTTACGATTGGCAATCGAGAATTTGTTGAAACTTTGGCCTATGGTGCTATGGCTGCCGGAGCTGATGGTGTTTTTTTTGAAACCCACATGGATCCGGATCAAGCGGCTTGCGATGCGGCAAATCAGGTGGATGTGAATAAAATTGAGAGAATTATAGGCAATTGTGTGAAATTTTGGGAATTGCGGCGTTCTATGGTGAGTCAATATTAAATTTTTCTTGACATTGTTGGATGCCATAATTGAGTGAGGGCAAGTATGAAAGTGGTTGCATCGCTGAAATCAGCTAAGTGTCGACATCCGGATTGTAAAGTTGTCCGCCGGAAAGGTAGAGTTTATGTGATTTGCAAAACAAATCCTAGGTTTAAGGCGCGGCAAGGCTAATAAATTGGAGTTGATATGAAGAAAGGAATACATCCAGAATCCAGGCCGGTGTGTTTTATAGATATATCGACGGGAAAGAGGTTTGTTACGATGTCCACGGTTCGTTCGAAAAAAAAGGAAGTGATTGATGGCGTTGAGTATGACGTTGTGATCAAAGATGTTACATCAGATTCTCATCCTGCATATACGGGGGAAAAGAGATTTGTTGATGCAGCTGGTCGGGTAGAGAAATTTAACTCGAAATTCCGACGTTGCCGCAAATAACTGTCTTTTTTCTCCTCTCATTTTAGTTGCTTGCCGATCTAGTTGTGGTTTTATCTGAACATGTTGCGTTGTAGTAAAGATTCTGGAAATCCTCTGGAAGAGATTACCAAGAGGCTTGAGGAGATTTTTGAAAAAACTAGAATTGATCCGATATCTTTTTCCACAAAATCTGAGCCCGAAGGCGATGGTGATAATAGTTCAGGTCATGAAACAAATTCTGATTGGCAGAAAGATGGGGCGTTATCTTCCATTGCCAAAATAAAATCATTTAGCCTAAAACCCGTTGAAGTTAAGGAATATCTCGATAGGTTTGTGATTTGTCAAGACGAAGCCAAAAAGGTATTATCTGTGGCGGTTTGTGATCATTATAATCATGTCAGGAATTGTATCTCTAACATAGATAAGAGGTTACCGGATGATGAATATAATAAGCAAAATATATTGTTGTTTGGACCGACCGGAGTGGGTAAGACCTATTTGGTAAAAACCATAGCCAGATTGATAGGTGTTCCTTTTGTAAAGGCCGATGCTACAAAGTTTTCTGAAACAGGCTATGTGGGTGCTGATGTGGATGATTTGGTCCGCGATTTAGTTAAGGCTGCCGATGGCGATGTTGATTTGGCTAAATATGGCATCGTTTTTATAGATGAAATCGACAAAATTGCCAGTGTATCCACCGGAGATTCCCGTGATATATCCGGCCGAGGTGTACAGATTAATTTGCTGAAGCTGATGGAGGAGACAGATGTTAACATCTTAAGCCAGACAGACATAATGAACCAGATGCGGGCTTTCATGACCAGCTCTTTTAGTAGAAAAAATAAGGCTGATAGAATAAATACTCAGCATATTTTGTTCATCGTCAGCGGAGCCTTCGATCGTCTATCTGAGATCACAACTAAGCGCTTGGGCCAAACTAAGATAGGATTCGGTGGTGCCAGCAGTAAGAAGTCAACAGATGATTTTGCTGTTTTGCAACAAGTTAATACGGAGGATCTTATAAAATATGGCTTCGAGCCGGAATTTATTGGCCGATTGCCAGTGCGAGTGGCTTGCAGGTCTCTTGGCAAATCTGATCTGAAAAAAATTTTGATTTCATCGAAAGGTTCCATATTAAAACAGTATGTCAATGATTTTGCTGGTTATGGCATTGAACTAAATGTCCAAGAAGCGGCTTTGGAAAAAATAGCCGAGGCTGCTGAAAAAGAAAAAACTGGGGCCAGAGGTTTATTGACGATTTTAGAGCGAATATTTCGTAATTTTAAGTTTGAATTGCCGTCAACATCGATAAAAATGCTTGATATTTCGGTAGATGATGTAAATAACCCCGACAGGTTGTTGGCTGAATTGATGCAAAAATTCAATTAATGTGGCGCAGAATTTATTTTAAAAATTTTCGTAAAAATTTAATTGACTTATCCATGGAAACACAAATAAAAGTTAAATCCTAGATGCAGGGTGGAGCAGTCTGGTAGCTCGTCAGGCTCATAACCTGAAGGTCCTTGGTTCAAATCCAAGCCCTGCACCCCAACCATCTTGTTGTGTCGGAACGTGTTAATGCAAATATTTGAATACAGTAACCTTGAGATGGATTATTTAAAACTGCGCGACCAAAGACTAGGTGTTGTCATCAATGAAGTTGGTCATGTAAATGTACCTCTCAATGAGAACGTGTTCGAAGCCCTTGTCATTAGCATAGTTAGCCAACAAATTTCAAACGCGGTTGCCAGTTCTATTCAGAAAAAATTATCGGATAGATTCGGTGGTTTATCTGAACACAACATTCGAGGGTGCGACGCTAATGCCTTGCGCGAGTGTGGCTTATCCGAACGGAAAGCTTCCTATGTATTGGGATTGAGCAGAGCTGTCATTGACGCAACGGTCGATTTCTCAAGTCTTCCTAACCTAAGTGATGAGGATGTTGTAACAGAACTTGTTAAGTTAAAAGGAGTTGGAGTGTGGACTGCAGAAATGATTCTGATGTTTTCTCTCGGGCGAAAAAATATATTCAGCTGGCGCGATCTCGGTATTCGAAAAGGATTAATGAAGCTTAGCGGATGTAACGACTTGGATCAGAACAAGATAGAATCATATAGGGCGATCTATTCGCCCTACTGCTCCATCGCATCTTTTTACCTATGGAAAGTTTGTAGTAAAAAATAACAAAACCATGGCGCCGCTGTGCCAAATGGCACCCCTACGGGGAATCGAACCCCGGTTTTCGGAATGAGAATCCGACGTCCTGACCGCTAGACGATAAGGGCACACAACACTACAAAATCTAATGAAAAATCTCCAAGTCAACTTTTTTTAGTTAATCAGTAAATTTAATTGCCGTTTTGGTTTTGTAAGTATTTGGCTACGAACATATTATTTTTTTGCAAATTTTCCTTTACCTCTGTTAAAGCTACCGTTTTTTTTCGGTGGCAATTTGATTTCATAGGCTTCATTGCGCGCTTCGCAAAGCACAGCCTTGCGACTCAATCTCACTTTTCCATTGTCATCAATTCCAACGCACTTCA